>NZ_JAUBQB010000047.1:0-54445 GCF_036701035.1 Microcoleus sp. Pol7_B2
TGGCACATCTCTTGATGAAGTTATTCGTGCTTATTGTGCAGAAAGAGTGTCTCATACTTATTTGAAATGACTATAAATTTTTATCATACCCTATTTAAAGTCACAACAGCTTCTATAGAGCACTCTTGCTCTTGGGAAAGCGATCGATTATTCCGCAAGCCCTAAGTAGATTAAAAAAGAGGCAACTCGTGTCGCCCCTCATCTATTTAATCAACTGCAAAATTACACTTCCACAGCAATCTTTTGTTCCGAAGCCTCCGGCGAATTCACTTCACTTGGCGGCACAACTTGCCAGAACTTAGGCAAATATTCCGACCAATTTGCTAAAATCTTCGCAGCTTTCTTGCTGCCAGTTCGATCGCGCTGAGCCTCAATCAACTCCTTCAATTGCGCCTCCCCAGCGGCCGTACAAACCCGCTGCATCTTCACAATCTCCCCGTTGACGTGAGCTGGGAAAGTCCCATCTTCATCGAGGAAATAAGCCAAGCCGCCAGTCATTCCAGCGCCGACGTTGCGGCCGACTTTTCCTAACACGACGATCGCGCCACCAGTCATGTACTCGCAGCAGTGATCGCCTGCACCTTCAATGACTGCTTTCGCCATCGAGTTACGCACCGCAAACCGTTCGCCAGCTTTACCCGCAGCCAACAGAGTTCCGCCCGTCGCACCGTACAAACAAGTGTTGCCGACGATCGCATTTTCGGAAGCATCATAAGTTGCACCAGCCGGCGGTGCGATCGCGATTTCGCCGCCGTGCATTCCTTTACCCACGTAGTCATTGGCTTGGCCTGACAGTACCAGCGTCATTCCCGGCAAATTGAACGCGCCGAAGCTTTGGCCTGCGCTACCAGTAAAGTTGAGGGTGATTTGACCGCTAAAGCCGGTGTTACCGTGTTGCTGTGCGATCGCACCTGCCAAACGTGCACCCACAGTGCGATCGGTATTCACCAATTTTACATTCTTGCTAACAGTGCCGTGATTGGCGATCGCACTTTGAATCTCAGCATCCGCCAGCAAATCGTCGTCTAACACTGGCCCGTTGGTGTTTACGTCGCCGTGGATCAAGAAAGATCGATCGCTCTTAGTATCCGGTAACTTGGTCAAACAATCCAAATTAATTGCTTGCGTTTTAGTTAGTTGAACCCCCTCGCGCATTTTCAACAAATCCGCGCGGCCGATGATATCTGCGATCGACTTATAACCCAATTTCGCCAGCAAACTCCGCACTTCTTGTGCTACGAAATAGAAGAAATTAACAACGTGTTCCGGCGTTCCGGGGAACCGTTTCCGCAAGTGTTCTTGTTGAGTTGTCACGCCCACCGGACAACTATTCATGTGGCAAACGCGAGCCATAATACAGCCTTCTGCAATCATTGCCACGGTGCCGAAACCGTACTCTTCGCCGCCCATCAAAGCGCCTACAATCACGTCCCAGCCGCTTTTAAAGCCACCGTCAACGCGCAGCAAAACTCGATCGCGCAATTTATTCTCCATCAGCACCCGGTGAACTTCGGTCAATCCGAGCTCCCACGGAGAACCTGCGTGCTTAATCGAACTCAGTGGCGAAGCACCGGTGCCGCCATCGTGGCCGGAAATTTGAATCACATCAGCATTTGCCTTGGCGACACCAGCCGCGACAGTACCGATGCCGACTTCCGACACCAACTTCACCGAAACTCCCGCTTTCGGATTGATTTGGTGCAAGTCAAAGATCAACTGCGCCAAATCCTCGATCGAATAAATATCGTGGTGAGGAGGAGGCGAAATCAGGGTGACACCAGGTTTCGACCGGCGCAAATAAGCAATGTACTCGCTCACTTTCGGCCCCGGCAATTGACCGCCTTCACCCGGTTTCGCACCTTGTGCGATCTTAATTTCGATTTGTTCGGCGTTCATCAGATACTCAGGAGTCACCCCGAAGCGTCCCGAAGCTACCTGTTTGATGGATGAAGAAGCTGTATCGCCGTTCTGCAAACCTTTCAAGTGAGGTAGCGTTTGTGAGAAACCGGCTTCGCTCACATCGTTTAGCACTTTGTAGCGCACCGGGTCTTCGCCGCCTTCGCCGGAGTTGGATTTGCCGCCGATGCGGTTCATGGCAATCGCTAGCGTTTCGTGGGCTTCCGGGGACAAAGCGCCGAGAGACATTCCGCCCGTGGCAAAGCGTTTGACAATATCTGCTACAGATTCTACTTCTTCGAGAGGAATCGGAGGACGATCGCTCTGGAAATCCAGCAAATCCCGCAAAGCCGTTACCGGGCGATTTTCGAGCTGTTTCTTGTAAACCTCGTAATGGTCGTAGGCACTTTCCGAATTTTTGTCACCAATTGGTGTCATTTTGGGTTCGGCCCCGTTGCCATTACTGTTAGTTTGAGCCTTAAAAGTAGTCACAGCCTTGTGCAAAGCCTTAGCCATTTCCGGGCTGTTCATGTGATATTCGCCGCCCCGGCGGTACTGCACGAAGCCGAAGTTTTCCAGCTTTTTCAGAACCAATTCTGGGAAAGCCTGACTGTGGAAAGACATTACCTCGTTAGCCAGTTCCGCGACACTCAAACCGCCGATGCGAGAAACCGTGCCTTTGAAGCCCAAATCGAGCAGATCGCCGCCAATGCCGATCGCCTCAAAGATTTGCGCCCCCTGATAGCTAGACAGCAGCGAAATCCCCATTTTCGACATAATCTTCAGCAAGCCGTTTTCCACCGCTGTGCGGTATCTAGCTTGAGCCTGCGTCACGGTAATATTGGGAACTTTGCCGTGCTGCATCAAGTTTTGAGTCTTGGGGTCAGACCACCAGGCGCGCACGCTTTCCAATGCCAAGTAAGGGCAAACAGCCACCGCCCCGTAACCCAGCAAACAAGCGAAGTGGTGAGTGCTCCAACATTGGGCGGTATCCACAACTAGGGAAGTTTGCATCCGCAGGCCGACGCTAATTAAGTGGTGGTGAACCGCACCAACTGCCAGGAAGGGCGGAATATAAGTGCATTCTGCACTCAATCCAACAGAAGATCCATCGCCTTCTTTCTTCAAAAGTCGATCGCTCAAAATCAGAATTCTCGAACCCTCGCGCACGGCTTGAGCCGCCTTTTGACAAAGTTGCTCGACTGCGGTTTTCAAACCGCCAGGCCCGGCCGCAATTTTGTAAAGCGTTGACAATTCGGTTGCGGGGAAAGACTTTTGCTCTTTCAAGAAACACAGTTCAGCGTCGTTGAGTACGGGGGAATCAATTTTTAGCCGCTTGGCATTTTCTGGTATTGCTTGCAGTAAATTGCCCCGCAGGCCCACATTCATCGTCAGCGACATCACCATCCCCTCGCGCAGGGGGTCGATCGGCGGATTTGTCACTTGAGCGAACCGCTGTTTGAAATAGTTGTACAGCAACTGAGGCTTTTCTGACAACACAGCCAAGGGAACGTCGTCGCCCATGCAGAAAGTCGGTTCTTTCCCAGAACTCGCCATCTCGACGATCACCATGTCCAAATCTTCTGCTGTGTAGCCGAAAGCAGTTTGGGTTGCCAACAGCGTTTGCGAGTCGAGGGTTGGGGTTTCGGCAAAAGGCTGCGGTTCCAAGGTTTCGCGGTGTTTTTGCAGCCATTCACCGTAGGGATGCCGCTTAGCAATTCGCTGTTTGAGTTGCCAATTTTTGAGAATTTCTTGAGTTTGCAGGTCAACTGCAATCATTTGTCCTGGCCCCAAACGGCCTTTTTCGACAATATCTGCTTCGGGAATATCGACAACTCCGGCTTCGGAAGCCACAATTACCAAACCGTCTTTAGTAATGCAGTAGCGCGCCGGCCGCAAACCGTTGCGATCGAGCGTAGCACCTACTTGTTTGCCGTCGCTGAACACCAGCAGTGCGGGGCCGTCCCAAGGTTCTTGAATGCCGCTGTAATATTCGTAAAAATCGACAATTTCTGGATAAGGAGCCAAATCCGGCTGATTTTTGTAGGCTTCGGGCACCAGAATTGTCAGGGACTCCAGGGGGGTGCGGCCGGAGTGTACCAACAACTCCATCACGTTGTCCAAGTTTGCCGAATCGCTGCTTTCGGGATTGACAATTGGGTTAAACGTGTCGATATCAGCTTGACTCCAATTCGGGTGAGCTAAATTCGCTTGTCGCGCCTTCATCCAGGTAATATTGCCCAACAACGTGTTAATTTCCCCGTTGTGTCCCAGCAAGCGCATCGGCTGGGCTAAGCGCCAGCGGGGCAGGGTGTTGGTGCTGAAGCGCCGGTGATAGACGGCAAAGGAGCTTTTATAAGCGGGATTTTTCAGGTCTGGGTAAAATTCTGCCAGTACGGCCGATCGCACCATGCCTTTATAGACGATCGTGCGGCAGGAGAAAGAGCAAGTATAAAAGTCTTCGCGGGTGAAGTTAGGGCGATTTGACAGCGCGTGTCCGATCGTGCGGCGCGCCAGAAATAGATGTCTGTCAAGTTCGTCTCCGGCTAATTGCGGTGAACTGACAATTACTTGTTCGATTTGAGGTTGATTTTCTAGCGCTTGCTCGCCCAAAACCGACGGTACAATGGGAACTTTGCGCCATCCCACAACTGTCAGCCCGCGATCTGTCAGAACTTGCTCAACCACCTGCCGCGCTATAGTCGCTTGAAATTTATCTTGAGACAGAAACAGCATTCCCACGCCGCAGTTTTCCCGTGCGGGAGGCACAATTCCCTGTTCGGCAAACCAAGCATCCAGCAATTCCCAAGGAATCGCGGTCATTAAACCCGCACCGTCGCCGGAATCTGAGTCAGCGCTGCAACCGCCGCGATGTTCCAGACAAGTTAAAGCTGGCAGCGCTTTCTCAATAATCGAGTGCGTAGCTTCGCCGCTTTGGTTGGCAATAAACCCCACACCGCAGGCATCTCTTTCTTCCACTAACCAGCTTTGGCCGGCGAATGGAGTTCCTCGCTCAGTCTGATGCACGTTTCTGTTTCTGTTTGGATCGATCGTGTTACCCATGTTGATTGAATGTTATTTCCGTGATTGTATGGTGGATGCGTTTTTATAGCTCGGAGAGAGAAGGCTGCCGAGCGGTGGGAGCCTAGTAAACTTTAAAACAGCACATTGGAAGCTGATTGGATAAAAATTTACGTCGATGCTGCCTGTACTTAGCACTAAAACCCTGTTTGCAGATTTCAAATTATCTCGCTCGCATCGCCTCGGAGATGTCTCCTAGAATACCCTGCTGTTAAAAAGCAGTGATTCTTTGGGAAATCGCCGCCCTGCAACTAGATACATTGCAGGCGCTCTAGTTTTTTGTGTGGGTTTTTCCTGAGTTTGGAAGGGTAGCCTTGCGGACTCAGGTAGATAGTAACTTTAGCGTTATTTTGCTTGCTGCGCTGTTGAGTTGCTTTCGTCAGCGCCCGCAGACACAAAAGCCACCTGCCCGCTCAGTCGGTAGGTGCAATGTAGCAGCGCGGTTCACAACTGGTGAAACCTGTCTTATTGTGAAGTCAACTCTCAAGCCGCGAACATCAAGTTTATCAAAAAATTGATAAAATTTCACCCCTTACACTCAGAGTTTGCGCGCAAGTCTTGTCAGCGATGTCCAGAACCCAGGCTAAGATGCCTAGCCGAAAAAGGTTGACAGTTTTCCATAAGCCTATTTTGTATTTTTTTACCCACAAACTTTTTTGACACTCTCAGGTCTAAAGACGCGCTTGATTCTTGATTCGTTGAGGCGATTTGCTGATGCAGGATTTCTATCTTCTTCAGTACATCTTATCTCTCCCCAAGCGTTGCCTAGATTTAATCCAGAGGTATCGGTCTTCCCGACCGTACCCCATCCTCTCCTGGAGGATGTTTATAGCTGCGTTTTCCTAGCGAGCTAATACACAACCACACTTGCAAATAGGGGTTTTGGTATATAGCATTTTCTTTACCACGACTCCGCAACTAGAGCCTTCTTGGCTGGTTTTATTGCGGATTAACCGCAACCCTGCCTCTCTTAAATACTTTTGCAAAGTATTCAATCCAGAAACAGGCGTCGATACCACTACCCATCGTTAATTGACTTAGCTAGGCAAGGATTTTTCACCATGCTTTTTATCCTATTCATTAGCTTATTAAGTTCCTCTTCAATGAACGGCTGTGATTCAATCAGCGTTAGCCTCCTTCATTTTCTACTTAGTCTTAACTTCCTTATCAACATCTCTTACCTAAAATATTAAGTCTTGTTTTTTTAAATGGCGTTTTCATAATTTGAGGTACAAAGTAGATTAAACTAAGTATAATTAATGAATAGTACGGCCGATAGAGCGAAAATAGTAGATATTAACTCTAAAAAGCTTCAGGCTTGACAGAAGCAATAGGAATAGGTAGGTATGGCTAGCATAACAAATATTTTTCGAGGATATCAGATTAACGAGCAAATATATGCAGGCAATCGAACTCTAGTTTATCGTGCCCATCGGTCTTCCGATCAGCAGCCCGTAGTGATAAAACTGCTGCGAAATGACTTTCCCCGCTTCCACGAACTGGTTCACTTCCGCAATCAGTTTGTCATTACTAAAAACTTAGAGATCCCCGGCACTGTCAAGGCATACAGCCTGGAGACTTACCATAACCACTATGCTCTGGTGATGGAAGACTTTGGCGGAATTTCCTTAAATAGCTACCTCGCTAGTCTAGTGTTCGCCAGCAGGGAACCTCTGGAAGGGTTGCCTATTAACGAGTTTCTTCCCATTGCCATTCAAATTGCCAACTCGCTTGATGGACTTTATCGCCACCACGTCATCCATAAAGACCTCAAACCCGCCAATATTTTAATTAACCCTGTCAGCAAACAAGTTAAGCTGATTGACTTCAGCATCGCTTCCCGGTTGCCGCGCCAAACCCAAGAAGTTCAAAATCCCAACCTCCTGGAAGGCACTTTACCTTACATATCTCCCGAACAAACTGGGCGAATGAACCGAGGCATTGACTACCGCACGGATTTCTACTCTCTGGGAGTTACATTCTACGAACTGCTGACGAGACAGTTGCCTTTTCAAAGCGAAGATCCAATAGAGTTAGTACACTGTCACCTTGCCAAGCAGCCTATCCCACTCCATAACCTTAACAAAAGCGTTCCATTGGTGCTGTCTGAAATTGTTAGCAAACTAATGGCGAAGAATGCTGAAGATAGGTATCAAAGTGCGATCGGGCTCAAGTTTGATTTGGAGACTTGTTTGTACCAGTGGCAACAAACTGGAGAAATCGCATCTTTTAAACTAGGGCAGCGAGATTTGTGCGATCGCTTCATCATCCCCGAAAAATTATATGGTAGAGAGAACGAAGTATTCTCCCTACTGGCAGCCTTCGATCGCGTAAGTGCAGGAAGCGCGGAAATGATGCTGGTGGCTGGCTACTCAGGTATTGGCAAAACCGCCGTCGTCAACGAAGTTCACAAACCGATTGTTGCAGCTAGAGGCTACTTCATTAAAGGCAAATTCGACCAATTTGGACGCAGCCAACCATTCTCAGCTTTTGTACAAGCTTTTCGCGATTTAATGAAGCAATTGCTGAGCGAAAGAGATGCTAAAGTTGAACAGTGGAAGACTCAAATCCTGGCAGCATTGGGCGAGAATGCTCAGGTAATCGTTGAGGTAATTCCTGAACTAGAACGGATTATCGGAGAGCAACCACCAGCACCAGAGCTTTCGGGCAGTGCTGCCCAGAATCGCTTCAATCGCTTATTAGAGAACTTCATTCAACTCTTCACAACCAAAGAACATCCCCTCGTCATTTTCTTAGATGACTTGCAATGGGCTGACTCAGCCTCATTAAAGTTGATTCAACTTTTGACGAGCGATCGCGATCGGCGGTATCTCTTTTTAATTGGAGCGTATCGAGATAACGAAGTCAGTCCCGTACACCCTTTGGTAGTGACATTATCCGACATTCAACAAACGGGAGCTACTGTAAATACCATCACCCTCGCGCCGCTCGATTGCGTCAATTTGAATTGTTTGATTGCCGATACTTTAGTTTGTTCTAGAGCGTTGGCTATGCCCTTAACAGAACTGGTCGATCAAAAAACCCAAGGCAATCCATTTTTTAGCACACAATTTCTCAAATTATTGCATGAAGATGGGCTAATTACCTTTGATTTTGACGAGCGGTATTGGCAGTGCGATATCGCGACCGTGCGAACCTTAGCCCTGACTGATGATGTTGTCGAGTTCATGGCGATTCAATTGCAAAAGTTGCCAATCCAGACGCAAGAAGTTTTAAAATTAGCTGCCTGCATTGGCAACGAATTTGATATAGAAATGCTGGCGGTAGTGTGTGAAAAATCTTCTTCAGATACGGCAGCCACCTTGTGGCCAGCTTTGCAAGCAGGGTTGATTCTCCCACTAACTGAAGTTTATAAATTTTTCACTTCAGAGGAGTTTGAATTCACAAATCAGAATTCAGAAGGAGAAAGCAATACTTCTGACTCGTGGTTCCCGAATCCAGAATCCTGTTATTACAAATTTCTGCACGATCGCGTACAGCAAGCAGCTTACGTTTTAATTCCCGAATCTCAGAAACAATCCACTCACCTCAATATTGGTCAACTTTTGTTGATTAATACTCCAACAGCAGAAAGGGAAGAGAGAATTTTTAATATAGTCAACCAGTTGAATTATGGTGTTGATTTAATTGCCGAACCAACAGAGCGTTATCAACTGGCGGAGTTAAATTTGATTGCTGGACGTAAGGCGAAGACTGCTACCGCTTATGCTGCGGCACGCAAATATTTAAGTTTTGGCAGGGAAATCCTAGCTCCCGATAGCTGGCACACTCACTATGAAACAGCCCTGGAACTGCACGTATTAGCGGCAGAAACTGCATACCTGAGCTATGATTTTCAGGAAATGGAGGAATTAGCAGCTTTAGTGCAGCACCATGCCAAAACGCTGCTGGATAAGGTCAAAGTTTATGAAATCGAGCTTTCTGCTTGTACGGCGCAAGTCAAACCTCAACAAGCAGTTGAAATGGGGTTAGCAGTTCTCAAACTCTTGGGAATCTGCTTTCCAGAAAATCCAACTCCGGCAGATATTCAGCAGAGACTAGAACAAACGGCGTCACTTTTTGCTGGCAAAAAAGTTGCGGACTTTATTGATTTGCCAGAAATGGAAAATCTCCAAAAGCAAGCAGCCTTGCGAATTTTATCAGGTTTAGTTTCTCCAGCCTACATCACGGCTCCACTTCTCCTGCCACTGGTTATTGTCGAAATGGTTCATTTGTCGGTTAGTTATGGGAATGCTCCCTTATCTGCTTTTGCTTACGGCTTGTATGGATTGGTATTAAGCGGTGTAGTTCAAGACATTGAAACAGGGTTTGAGTTTGGAAAATTAGCGTTAAATGTTGTTGATTTATTTAATGCTAATTACCTCAAAACTAAAGTATACTATACAGTAGGCGTTCACATCATACATGGTAAACATCATGTTAAAGAAACCATCCCTCTTTTAAAAGAGGGCTACACGAGAGGGCTGGAAACGGGAGAGCTAGAATTAGGATATTCAGCCAAAGAAATCTCTCAATATTCATATTTAATCGGTCGGGAAATTAGCGGACTCGAAGAGGAGGTAGCGACTTACTGCAAGGCGCTGGTTCAATTTAAACAAGAAGCAGCGTTAAATTATACTCAAATCGTTCATCAGGCTTTATTAAATCTGCTGGGGCGATCGGAAAACCCCTGTCAATTTGTGGGAGATGCCTACAATGAAGAAAAAATGCTCCCCTTTCATATCCAAGCAAACGATCGCAACGGGCTCCACTATTTGTACTTCCATAAAATGCTTGTGTGTTACCTATTTGGAGAAACCGAGCAAGCTTTAGAAAATGCTCGGCAAGCCGAACAGTATTTAGACGCGGTGACAGGTATGCTCAATGTGCCGATGTTCTACTTTTATGACTCTCTAGCACGGCTGGGAGTTTGTCGCGAGGTGGGTTCATCGGAAGAGAAACAAGAACATCTGCAAAAAGTGAAAAGCAACCAGGAAACCCTTCATAAATGGGCACATCACGCCCCCATGAATTTCTCTCACAAATGTTACCTAGTGGAAGCCGAACTGTTCCGAGTGCTGGGTGAAAATGTGTTGGCGATGGAGAGTTACGATCGCGCCATTTTTCTTGCTAAAGAAAACGATTATCTCAACGAGGAAGCTCTAGCGAATGAATTGGCTGCTAAATTTTACTTGGCATGGGGGAAAGAAAAAGTTGGTCAGGTATATCTAATAGATGCTTACTATGCTTATGCTCGGTGGGGAGCGAAAGCAAAAATCGACGATTTAGAACAACGCTACCCCGAACTTCTGGCTCCTATCTTCAAACAGGAGAAAGCTCGTTCGTTTGAGGAAGGTACTATCTCCCATGAGACTTCATTGATTTCTAGTCATCGCCAAACAATTGCTGGAAGTACGAGTACCACAGTAATAGATTTACCAACTGTTATCAAAGCTTATCAAGCTTTGTCTAGCGAAATTAAGCTGGAACAATTGCTCACTACCCTTATGGAAGTAGCGATTCAGAATGCAGGCGCTCAAATAGGAGTATTGATTTTGAAAGAAGACGACAAGTGGACAATCGCCGTCCACTGTAGCGATCGCCAAGGCTGTCTTCTGCAAGAAACTATTGGGATCGAGGAGAGCGAATCAATTCCCCAGACTGTCATTAATTACGTCAAACGCACCCAGAAAATCCTAGTTTTCGATGATGTCAAGACTGAATTAATATTTGCTTCTGACCTCTATATCAAGCAGCACCAACCTAAGAGTATCCTATGTACTCCGATTATCCATCAAGGCAAAATGATGGCAATTCTGTATTTGGAAAATAATCTGACGACAGGGGCATTCACTGGCGATCGCGTCGCTCTCCTCAACATCCTCTGTTCCCAAGCTGCCATCTCGCTGGAAAACGCCCGCTTATATCAGCAATCTCAACAGCTTTATCAACAATCTCAGGATTATGCCCAAAAACTGGAGCAGTCTATCCAAGATCTCAAACAGACGCAACTGCAATTGGTGCAGGGTGAAAAGATGTCGGCTCTGGGAAATTTAGTCGCAGGGGTAGCCCACGAAATTAACAATCCCGTAGGCTTTATCGCCGGGAACTTGCAACCTGCTCAAGAATACGTGGGGGATTTATTCAATTTGATTGATTTGTATCAAGAAAAATTTCCCAATCCGGGAGGGGAAATTGAAGCCGAAATAGAAGATATGGACTTGGAGTATTTGCGGGAAGATTTGCCCAAATTAATTAGTTCAATGAAGGAGGGAGTCGAGCGCATTCGCAATATTAGTACGAGTTTGAGAACGTTTTCGAGGGCAGATAGCGATCGACCCGTTTCTTTCAATATTCACGATGGGATTGAAAGCACTCTGCTAATTCTCAAGCACCGTTTAAAAGCCAGCGAATTGCGCCCTGCCATTGAAGTGGTGAGAGAGTATGGTAACTTGCCCCTAGTGAAATGCTTTCCCGGACAGTTAAACCAGGTATTTATGAATGTGCTGGCTAATGCCATTGACGCTTTGGAGGAGTCAAATAAGGAGCGCAGTTTTAGTGAAATTAAAGCCCTACCTAATAAAATCACGGTTCAAACTGCTCTGAGCGAAGACAAAAATCAGGTTTTGATTCGGATTAAGGATAATGGAGTGGGGATGTCGGCGGAAGTTCAGGAAAACATCTTTAACCACTTATTTACAACCAAGCCTGTGGGTCAAGGAACCGGGTTAGGATTGTCGATCGCACACCAAATTGTTGTGGAAAAACATGGAGGTACGTTACTCGTAAATTCTTCTTTGGGGCAGGGTTCGGAGTTTGTGATTTCTATTCCGGGGTGAGCCTTTTGTAGTAGGGCTTGAGGGCAATTAGTGCGATCGCCAAAAATATCGGATTTAGTAAGAAGAGACATACGGATTTTCCGGGTTTCTACATCCCCAGGCGTTTAGAAGTGAAATTGTGAGTTGTAAGCTGTGAAAGGTAATTTTTTCTATTGGCGTATAATATTTTCAGTCTCGATTTTACCCGTACTGGCGATCGCCCCGTCTTTAGTGTGGAATCAACCCGCAAGAGCACAAGAGGGGGAGAGGGCTGGGTTAATTCATGCTTCGAGAGCCCGCCAGGGAATTCATTCCCTGGCTGATAGCGAAAGTCGGTTAAAACCGACTGAAATATTGAGCCATAGTTCTCTTGAGAAAACTTTAACTATGAGACAGGGGTTGAAACCCCTGTCGGACTCTAGGCTTTTGGCTCAATCTGTACCGCCATCTTCGATAATTAGACAAGGCCGCCAAGTTTCTCTAAACGGTCGCATTCTGCCCTTAGCTTGGACTCAGCAGCCGGCAAACAGCACTTCGGGGAATTTCCGAACTTGGATTGCTGATGTGGGATTGATGCAAAGTGCGGGAGTGGATTTGCTTAGCAGCGCCGACAGTGCCCAACAACCGGTGCAGTGGTTTTCGGTATCTTTAACCGGTCCTCAAAGCTTAGCAGCGCGGGCAACAGGCTCGTATCGTTACTTAGATGTTACCGATTTTGCTAGACTTGCGGGCTGGGAGATATCTGCTGATGGGAATATTCTCAAAATTACTTCTCAAACTGCAAGTGTTACCGGAATTCGGCAAGCGGAAATAGAATCGGGCGATCGCATTGTTGTAGATCTCGATCGGCCCGCCCCTTGGCAAGTCAACTTTGTCGATAAACCAAGCCCGTCGCCGACACCCACGCCCAACCCCCCGGACGACCCCACAAAGCCCGCTATCCCACTGCAAAACCTCCGCGCAGCGCCAAACCTCGAAACACCAGACGACCCGACCAAACCCGGCCTCCCGCTGCCAATAACGCCCGCAGGGCCGATCGCCGGTCAAGAATGGTCGATCGCGATCGATGCCAAAGTCGCTCCCGCCTTACTTCAGGACACTTTTCAAACCAGCAAACAATTGCTATCGCTAAAAGTCGAACCTGACGGCGCTCAAACTAAAGTCAAAGTGAAGATTCCTTTAGGTTGGCGGCCGCAAGTTTTCAGCCTGGGAAATCCCAATCGATTAGTTATCGACATTCGCCCCGATTCGTTAGTAGAAAAAAATATTCTTTGGGCTCCCGGTGTGCAGTGGCGGCAGCAGTATCAGAATTTAGGAACTGCGCGTTTTCCAGTAGTTTGGTTAGAAGTTAATCCGCGTCAATCCGGTGTAAAAATTCGACCGATTCTCAGCAATCCGCCGACAGATCAAGGCACTGCACCTTTATTGCAAACAGCAGAAGTATCGGGTGCGGGTGCGGCGATTAATGCAGGTTTTTTCAATCGAATTAATCGCTTAGCTTTAGGGGCAATTCGGCGTGACAATAAATGGCTTTCCGGGCCTATATTGAACCGGGGGGCGATCGCCTGGAACGATGGGGGAGAATTTGCGATTGATCGTTTGACTTTGCAAGAAACCTTGATAACTCGGGCCAATCAATTTTTCCCTGTTTCTCATCTCAATAGTGCCTACGTGCAATCGGGAATTGGTCGCTACACTCCTGATTGGGGAACAACTTATACTCCGCTGTCTGGCAATGAAATAGTTGTGACAGTTGCGGGCGAGCGAGTTGTCAGCCAATCCCCCGGAGGTGCGCCGGGAACAACAAGTTTTCCCATTCCAGCTAACGGTTATATTTTGGCTTTGCGTTCCGATTTTTCGCCTGCCTCTCAATTCACTCCCGGTACATTATTGCGTCTGGAAACTAACACTTTTCCTGCTGATTTTAACCGTTTTCCTTACATTCTCGGCGGCGGGCCGGTGTTGGTACAAAACAGTCGAGTTGTGCTGGATGCGAAGGCGGAAGGGTTTAGCGATGCCTATGTTAGACAGACAGCAATTAGAAGTGCGATCGGGCGAAATGCTGCGGGAAATTTGCTGATTGTAGCGGTGCACAACCGCGCGGGCGGGGCGGGACCAAATTTCGCAGAACTGGCGCAGATATTGCAGCAAATGGGTGCTGTGGATGCTTTAAATTTGGATGGGGGAAGTTCAACGAGTTTGTATTTGGGAGGTAGTTTGCTCGATCGACCTCCGTCAACTGCTGCGAGAGTTCATAATGCGATCGGTATTTTCATTCAACCATAAACCGTCACCTTAAATTGTAGGGTGCGTCAGTGTGCGTTATCTTCTCAACAATCTAGAATCTCCGCACTGACGCACCTTACAAACTCTTGTACCACCCTGATTAAGGGTGGGAGTAAAAGTTTTTATAATCCAAAATCGCAAATCGAGCGGCTTGTTTGTATGTGATGATAACGGGATATTCCCCGCGAAATTTGGAGGCTCAAAATTCGTTTTTGGCGATTTTACAAAATGATGCGGTTCCTGTGCGCGATCGCACTTTTGCAATTCCTCAACCGCTAGCCACCGTTATCGATCGCGCTTTAATTGACAATCCTGATATTTATTATAAAAGTGCGGCTGAATTTAAACAAGCCCTATTCAATAGTATATCGTAAATTATGGTTCGACTACCAATAGGTTTTCAGCAACCCGGTTTCTTCAAAAAACCCGTTTTTTTGGTATTCTCAATCTGCCATCACACACAATACATACTCTCCTTGATTTACTGAGTGATTGGTCGAAACATCAAAAATGAAAAGATCCGACTCAGCACAAACATCAACCAAAGTCGGAAATTCCCCATTCTTATTAAAGCTGAGAATTTGATAAAGCCGATCGCCCTTTTTGACATAACTCCCCAATTGCACTCGATTTTGAATCATCCCGCCCGCCGGCGCATAGTAGGTGTTCAGCGAATGCTTGGGGGTGAAAATAACTTGATGATTCGCAGTTTCCGGGAGAGGGAATCCATCTATTTTCAATAAACCTTTACTTGCTAAGTAATTTTTGATGCCCCGCAAGCCATTCGCCACCGAATCGGGATTCATTTGCATCCCCGAACCTAATTCTAAAGTCCAAGCTTCCACATCAAATTTGATCGCACTTCCCAACTCTGCTAAAATCTTCTCCAAAGCCAGCCAAGGCTTGAGAAACGCCTCGTCAAAAGCATCCCCATCGTACTCGTCCATCAAGATTGCGCGATCGAGCAAAAAAGCTTTCGCACTCTCCTCCCGGGAATTAAAACAGTAAAGGTAATCTAAACTTTGATTAGTAGAACTGTGCAAGTCCAACACATAGTCAGCATCCAAACACAAAGATTGTAGCTGATATCGGTAAAATTCGCTGTAGGGGCGGCAACTAGGAGCGTTAATTTTTTCCAACTCTTTCGCAAAACTCAAAGCAATCGCTTTTCTATAATTAACTTTGACAGTATGGGCATCAAGATGGATGTGAGACTTAGCAAAACCTAGAATATCTTCCCCTTGTTTTTCAAAATCCCAGAAAATCCGGTTCCAATTTACCCCATCATAAAGATTGTAACGACCTGGGGAAAAATGGTGCGATCGCTGGCTGACACCCACAGGATTGCAAACCGGAACTAGGCAAATTTCCCCGCTTAACTGGCTGCTGTCCAAAGACATTAAAAACTCAATTAATTGGTAAATCACAGCATTACCGCTAATCTCAGCGCCGTGGAGGTTAGATTGGAGATAAGCTTTTTTGCCGGGAATCGCACCTTGGAACTGATAGACTTGCAGTGAAAGCCGATCGCCCGAAGCAAGCTGCACCACAGGAATAGTCGAAATAACTGGAATCATAGAGAAGGAAACGGGGAATGGGGAATTGGGAATTGGGCATGGGGCATGGGGCATGGGGCATCGGGCATTGGTAACTGGTAATTGGTAATGGTTACTAATGAC
The DNA here is from genome assembly GCF_036701035.1 of Microcoleus sp. Pol7_B2. Taxonomy (NCBI): domain Bacteria; kingdom Bacillati; phylum Cyanobacteriota; class Cyanophyceae; order Oscillatoriales; family Microcoleaceae; genus Microcoleus; species Microcoleus sp. Pol7_B2. The sequence continues at coordinate 15,761 of NZ_JAUBQB010000047.1, forward strand.
TAATGACTAATGACAACTGCCAACAGACTTATTCCTTAATAGCCGATTTGCTGACGAAGGTCTAAAATCAATACAGTCCTCTGCTGACTTGCTTTCAGCAAGATTTAAGCATACTTATCCTGCAACCTTATAATAATTCTTGTGCCAGACACCGCCCAGAACCGCCCAGAGCTGGATCTGAAGACCATATTTCCATTCGAGCTAGATAACTTTCAGAGAGAGGCGATCGCCGCCCTCGATGCAGGTAAATCGGTTGTTGTGTGCGCTCCCACAGGCTCTGGGAAAACGTTAATCGGGGAATACGCCATCCATCAAGCACTCTCCAGGGGGCGGCGCGTCTTCTATACCACTCCCCTCAAAGCACTCTCTAACCAAAAGCTGCGCGACTTCCGCAGTCAATTTGGAGACGACAACGTAGGTTTGCTCACGGGCGACATCTCCGTCAATCGAGATGCGCCGATTTTGGTGATGACTACCGAAATATTTCGGAATATGCTCTACGGTACGCCGATCGGAGAAGTCGGTACTTCCCTCACCGGAGTCGAAACCGTGGTGCTCGACGAGTGTCACTACATGAACGATCGCCAGCGCGGTACTGTCTGGGAAGAATCCATCATCTACTGTTCCAGCGAAATTCAACTGCTGGCCCTCTCAGCAACCGTTGCCAATAGCGAGCAACTCACAGACTGGATTAACAAAGTCCACGGGCCCACAGAGCTCGTCTACTCAGACTTTCGGCCAGTGCCGCTGCAATTTCACTTCGCCAACCAAAAAGGGATATTTCCCCTGCTAGACGAGACCGGCAAAAGAGCGAATGTCCGGTTAGTCCCCAAAAAGAAGCAGCAAAAAGTAGAAAGAGGCAGCATCCCCACTCCGAGTTTGACCGATGTTTTGGCGCGGTTGGACGATCGAGATATGCTACCAGCAATTTACTTCATCTTCAGCCGTCGCGGGTGCGACCAAGCAGTCGCCGAAGTCGGCAATTTCTCCCTGGTTAACGAAGCCGAAACAGCCGAACTCAAACGCATCATTGACGATTTTTTACAGCGAAACCCAGAAGCAGAACGCTTCGGTCAAAAAGAAGCTCTTTTAAAAGGCATCGCCGCCCACCACGCAGGCATTTTGCCCGCTTGGAAAGGTTTAGTAGAAGAACTATTTGGCAGAGGTTTGATTAAAGTCGTATTTGCCACCGAAACCCTAGCAGCCGGGATTAATATGCCCGCCCGCACCACAGTCATTTCCACCCTGTCCAAGCGCACCGACAAGGGACACCGACTGCTAAACGCTTCAGAATTCCTGCAAATGGCCGGTCGGGCTGGTCGGCGGGGCATGGACAAGCTGGGGCACGTCGTCGCAGTTCAGACGCGCTTTGAAGGCGCAAAAGAAGCCTCTTATTTGGCAACAGCCAAAGCCGACCCTCTCGCCAGTCAGTTTACGCCCAGCTACGGCATGGTGCTGAATTTGCTGCAAACTCACACTCTCGACGAAGCTCAAGAGTTGGTAGAGCGGAGTTTTGGTCAATACCTGTCTACCTTGTACTTGCAGCCGCAGCAAGAAGAATTAGACCGATTGCAAACAGAATTGGCGGTGCTCGAACAGTCCCTGGCGGCCGGAGGAAATGTCTCCACTCTGGAAAAAGAGCTCGCCCATTACGAAAAATTGCAGGCAAGACTCAAAGAAGACAAACGTTTGCTCAAAATTCTCTTGCAGCAAGCAGAAGAAGCCAGATTTAAGGAGATGTCCGTAGCTGTGGCTTTTGCAGTGCTCGGCACGGTTATGAGTCTCAAAGGCAAGCACGTTCCGACAGCCAAAAGATCCCACACAAATCCTGTACCCGCCGTATTGGTTGCCAAAATCGCAGGTTCCGGCCAAGCACCAAATTTGGTGTGCTTGGGCAAAGATAACCGCTGGTATGTCGTCGCCATTAGCGATGTCGCTACCCTGCACGCCGAATTACCTCGCTTGAGCGTTGCAGATACCTTGAACCCGCCGTCGGAAATGCCCCTGAGACTCGGCCAGTGCCGCTTGGGAAATGAAGAAACTGCTTCAATTGCTGCATCGATCCCACAATTGCCGACACCAGAACCGAGCCCAGAGGCGATCGAGCAACAGCAGAAAATCGCAGCCCTAGAAGCTAAGCTAGAAATTCACCCGGTTCTAGAATGGGGAAATCCCGGTACTTTGCTCAAACGCCAGCGCCGCCGGGAAGAATTGAAAAAAGAAATCCGCAAAAGCGAACAAGAATTAGAAAAGCAGCGAGCTCGCTACTGGGAGCAATTTCTCAACTTAATCGACATCTTGCTTAATTTCGGCTGCTTGGAAAGAGTAGTTTCGGCAACGGGAAACCGAGATGACTCCTCCGACAGATTGGTGCCCACAGTCTTGGGTCAAGCTTGCGCCGCCATTCGCGGCGATAACGAACTGTGGCTGGGTTTGTCCCTGATGTCTGCAGAGTTTGATGAACTCGACCCCCACCACCTCGCTGCTGCTTGCGCTGCCTTAGTTACAGAAGTTTCCAGGCCCGACAGTTGGACTCACTACTCGCTTTCGCCAGAAGTTTTGGCACCTTTGGACAATCTGCAAAAAGGCCTGCGCCGCCGATTGTTTCAAGTGCAGTACCGTCACGAAGCTGCCATCCCGATTTGGCTGGAACGGGATTTAGTGACTTTGGTCGAACAGTGGGCTCTGGGAGTTGAATGGCTGGAACTGATTAGCCATACGAGTTTGGATGAAGGGGATGTGGTGCGGATTTTGCGCCGGACTTTGGATTTCTTGTCTCAGATTCCTCACGTTCCTCACGTCTCGGATTCTTTGCGGAGGAATGCTTGTCGGGCGATGCAGTTAATCGATCGATTCCCGGTGAATGAAGCTGCAACGCCAGAAAATTAGTTGACTGTTGGCTGTTGGCTGTTGGCTGTCCCGCATCTAAATTGTATTTTTGGTTTTTCAACCCAAATGCACGCAGATTTTAATCTAAAATCGTTTGCGGTTGCATCGGTATTTTTCAAATGTCCAAACAGTCAATACTCAACAGTCAACTGTCAACTGTCATCAGGACTACACCCAGATTTAAATCTAAAATCCAAAATCTAAAATCTAAAATCTAAAATCGCTCGATCGCACTTTTTCCTGATTCAGGTTGCAGGGCAGGATAGAAAATTGTATGGTGCGGATCGATCGCTCTTAATTGTTATTGAATTTTTGTCTAGCAGTGCGCTGGGTAATTCTCATATTTATGATGCAACAAATCAAAAAGCCTCATCAAATGCCTGATGCCTGCTCCCAGGCTAAAAAAAATCGCTTTTTCACTTTCTTGCAAAGAGTCTTAATTGGAACTCTAGCGAGTACATTACTAAATCTCTTCATCCTATTTCCCTCTCCGAGTTTCGCAGAAGTAGTTCTGGGCGTTGTTCGCAGTTCCGAGAATTCTCCCGACTGGGTGAAGATTACGACGCGCCTCTGGGAAAGTGGCATTGCTTACAAACCAATCAATCTCGAAGAAATCAAAAATGTGGCGGATTTAGCAGGCGTTAACGTGCTGTTTTTGCCCAATATTGAAACTTTGAGTCCGGCGCAAATTAAAGTTTTAGAAGCTTGGGCCTCCCAGGGCGGCCGCTTGATTGCTTCGGGCCCCGTCGGCCGCAGTTCTCCGGCCTTGGTGCGCCAATCTTTGCGATCGCTCCTCGGGGCCTATTGGGCTTTTCCGTTAACCCAGCCGGCTACTCCACAACCGCGCAACCGCTGTCGGGATCTTGCTTGCACTACTTCTAGCAATTGGGTGCCGACTGCACAACAAAATGCTTCTGTTCAAGGCGGTGTCTTGATTCCGGCTGATGCGAACAGTCAAACTATTGCTACTTGGAAAGATAGTTCCGGTTCCTCCGCAGCCATCGCCACGGATCGCGCTACCTACCTCGGCTGGCGCTGGGGTAGCGACGGTTCGGCAAATGTAGATAAGGCTTGGCTGCAAGCCTCGATCGCCCGCTGGGGAGGCACGATCGCTTCGCAGCCCTCTGCGCCGCCGCCTGCCGCCGCGACACCGCTGCCAACTCCCCCCTCCCGAGTCACTAGAAACAGCCCTAATTCGCCGCGTACTACCCCGCTGAGCCGACTTTCTCCCTCTGGCTCGGTTCCCGATCCAGTTCCTGCAACTTTTACAGACCCTTCGGATCAGTCGGCGCCGCCGGGTTTGGACGTGCAGGCAAATTCCAATAAGCCGATCGTCAGCATTGAAGCGTACTTGATGCGCCAAGAACTCACTAACCTCCTCGGCCGTTTTGAAAGCGCCCTGACAGCATCTAATTCAGCCAATACCGCCGTCAATCTCAATGCTGCTAACACCCCTCAACTGGTGGCGGCAGAACAAGGGGGCGGCGGCCCGGCAGCAAGTCGCTTGACTATTCTGCAAGCGAGCAGGACGGGAGCGATCGCCCAAGCGCGGCAGGTTTTGCAAACTTTTGACCAACTCCTGCAACAGCAAAACTACGCGGAGGCTAGAAAGCAGTGGGTGGAAGCGCGGCAGTTGCTGTGGCAAAATTACCCGAAGGAAGGACAGCGCGTTGGGGCGGAAATTCGGGCGGTTTGGCTCGATCGCGGGACGATCGTCGCAGCGCGATCGGAACAGGGTTTGGCCGCAGTGTTCGATCGGCTCGCCGCCGCCGGTATCAATACCGTTTTCTTTGAAACTTTGAATGCCGGATATACGATTTATCCCAGTCAAGTTGCACAGCAACAAAATCCCCTAACAGTTGGCTGGGACCCGCTGGCATCTGCGGTTAAATTAGCTCACGAGCGAGGCATGGAACTGCACGCTTGGGTTTGGGTTTTTGCTACAGGAAATAAGCGCCACAATACTTTAATTGGCCAGCCTACTTCTTATCCCGGGCCGGTACTTTCCTCTCATCCACAGTGGGCAAATCTTGACAATAAAGGACGCACGCAAAATCCTAACGATGGTAAATTTTATATCGATCCGGCGAACCCGGAAGCGCGTAATTATTTGCTGCGAATTGTCAGCGAAATTGCCAACAACTACAAAGTAGATGGGGTGCAATTAGACTATATTCGCTATCCTTTTCAAGATGACAATGCGAATTTTACTTACGGTTACGGTATTGCGGCGAGGCAGCAATTTAGGCAGTTGACTGGTGCAGATCCGGTGAATATTTCCCCCAGGGACGGCAGTTTGTGGCGGCAGTGGGTTGAGTTTAAAACTAATCAAATTAATAGTTTTGTAGCTGAAGTTTCTCAGCTTTTGCGGCAGAATTATCCGCGAACAATTCTGTCGGTGGCGGTGTTTCCGCACCCGGAAAGTCAGCGTATTTACAAAATTCAACAAAATTGGGAAGTTTGGGCTCGTCAGGGCATTGTAGATTTGATTGTGCCGATGACTTATGCTTTGGATACGAACCGACTTCAGCGCATTACGGAACCGTTGGTAAAGGAACAAATTCTGGGTTCGGCTTTGATTTCTCCGTCGGTTAAGTTGTTGAGTCTCCCGGAAGTGGTGGCGATCGACCAAATTCAAGCTTTGCGCGATTTGCCGACAGGGGGCTATGCTATTTTTGCGGTGGAAAGTATCAGCAGCGGGATGCAGGGGTTTTTTAACCGCACTCAAGGCACGCCAGTGCGTTCCACTTCTGCTGCGGAGCCGATTCCTTACCGACAGCCGTTTGCGGCGGCGGCTTCGCGGTATACTGCTCTCAAGCAGGAATGGAGTTTTTTGTTGGCTAACAATCAGTTGCGGGTGTCGGAATCTGAACTAAAAGTTTTGCAAAGTCGAGCCGATGAATTGGCGCAAGCTTTGAGCAACTTGGCGGCAAATCCTTCTACGGAAAGTTTAGCCACTGCTAAAAGATTGTTAAGGGGTTTTCAAGCTCAATTTCAATCTTCGATGCGCTTGCATTCTGTCGAAAATAGCTATCAGGTGCAAACTTGGCAAAATCGTTTGGAGAGTTTGGATATGCTGTTACGTTACGGCGAAAGGATGGAGTTGAACCGCAGGTAAATAAAGATTTTTGGGGTGTGTGCTTGTTAGCTACTGTTTGTTCAAACTGAGATGTTGCACCATTCTCAATAACCCTTCCCTGGGCGGGTTCTCCTGCCCACCCCACAATAAAATGTACTTGTTGTGGAACAGGCAAGATGCCTGTTCCACAATAAAATTCATCTCTTGTGGAACAGGCATCTTGCCTGTTCCTAAATAAGTAATTGAGAATGGTGCAATAGATCAGATGATTTCGACTTAGGTCGATCGCGCCCAATGAGCTGTATCAGTAGTTACGAAAAAACTCCGAGTAGAAATACGCTATTTTGATATAAATTGATTGACGGTACTGTCGTCAGTAAACTACAGCATAAGGAGAAAAAGAAGGGCAAAGGGAACATAATTTACACTCAAAACTCCCAACAATTACCAATGCCCAATTCCCAATGCCCAATGCCCAATTCCTCTTAGGATGAATATGTTTCCTAAACCCCTCAATCGTTTTGCTACAAAATTTATCGGCAAAGCTCCATTACAAACGGTGCTCGTAGTTCCCTTTTTAGTGCAAATTGTCGGCACGGTAGGAGTTGTAGGTTGGCTATCTTTCCAAAACGGTCAGCGGGCAGTCAACGAGGTAGCCGCTCAGTTGCGGGGAGAAATTAGCGATCGCATCAAAGACCGCATGGAAAATTATATGTCAATTCCCCACATTGTCAATCACCTGAACGTTCAAGGCATAAAATTGGGGCAGTTGAACCTAGAAGACAACCAAAAACTAGAACATCATTTCCTAGAACAAATTCAATATTTTGATTCGATCAGCATCATTTACACAGGTAAAGAAAATGGAGAACATTCGGGAGCAATCCGCACTAAAGATAGGATTTTGATATCGGCTGCTGACAGCTCTACGGGCAATAAATTAGCTCGATATACTGCGGATTCTCAGGGAAACCGCCTTCAATTAGTGCAAATTTCACCCAATATCTACGACCCGCGAACTCGCCCTTGGTACATAGCTGCCGCTGCGGCTAAAAAACCAATTTGGACTCCAATCTATACAGATTTTTTGACAAGGGAACTGGCAATTACTGCTGCTTTGCCTATCTACGATGACGCTGGCAAATTGTTAGGCGTAGCTGGCAGCGATTTGCTGTTTTCTCGAATCAAAGAATTTCTCGTCAGCCTCAAAATTGGCAAATCGGGACAAACTTTTGTCATGGAGCGATCGGGGATGTTAATTGCCACTTCAACGGCGAGTGCAGAATTTGTGGTGGAAGGTAAAGAAACAAGACGCATCAAAGCTTCAGAAAGCGACAATCCGGTAATTAGACAAACGGCACAGCATTTAGATAAACACTACGACAGCTTAGCTAAAATCAATAATTCTCAACAGCTTACTTTTGATGTTGACCGCAAGCGAAATTTTATTCAGGTAGCTCCTTTTAAAGACGATCGAGGGTTGGATTGGCTGATTGTAGTAGTTGTACCCGAGTCTGACTTTATGGAGCAAATTAACCTCAACACGCGCACGACTTTTTTACTGTCGCTTGCAGCTTTGATGGGAGCGACAATCCTGGGGATTCTTACTGCTAAATGGGTTGTTCAACCGATTTTAAGATTGAATGCGGCGGCGAAAGCTTTGGCGCGGAATAAATGGGATACAAAGCTCACTCTAAATCGCGAAGACGAACTCGGAGAACTTGCCACTGCTTTTAACAGCATGGCAGAGCAATTGCAGCATTCATTTACTTCCCTCTCAGAAAGCGAAAGCCGACTCAAACAATTTCTCAATGCAGTACCGCTAGGGATTTTTATTGCAGAGCCAAATGGTCAACCTCACTACATTAACCCTACAGGAGAAAAACTTTTATCTCAAGGAATTGTGGCAGCAGATGCCGAAGAATTGCGCCAATTATACAGAGTTTATTTAGCTGGGACTCAGGAAATTTACCCGGCGGAACGCGACCCAATTTTAAATGCTTTGCAGGGCAAAAGTGTAACTGTTGATGACATTGAAATCTTCTCCAATAACAAAACTGTTCCCCTGCAAGTTTGGGGTACTCCTATTTACGACTCCCAAGGAAATATTATTTACGGAATGTGCGCTTTTCAAAATATTACGAAACGAAAAATAGCGGAGAAATTATTAAGAGCATACAACCAAAATTTAGCAGTGCAAGTTGCCGAACGCACCGCAGATCTTGCTAAGGCAAAGGAAAAGTTTTCTAAAGCTTTTCGTTCGAGCCCGAATGCGATTACAATTACAAGAATTCGTGACGGTTGTCATCTAGAAGTTAATGATAGTTTTTGCCGGATGATGGGCTACACCCAGGAAGAAATTATCGGTAAAACAGCGGTTGAACTCAACTTTTGGGCGAGTTTGAAAGAGCGTGACCGCATGATTAAAATGTTAAAAGACAAGACAGCAATTCACAATTATGAGCTGAGGTTTCGCAATAAAAATGGTACAGAAAGAACGGCACTGCTGTCTATAGAAACCATCGATATTGACGGAGAAGCTTGTTTTTTGTCGATGTCTAGCGATATTACCGATCGCCAAAAAGCAGAAACTGCCCTCCGGGAAGCCGAAGAAAAGTACCGCAACATTTATGAAAATGCTTTGAATGGAATTTTTCAAACTGCTGTTGACGGGAAATACATCAGTGCTAACCCCGCTTTAGCTAACATCTACGGTTACGACTCGCCTGCAGATTTAATAGCAGCACAGCCGAATTTCAATAATCAGCTTTACGTGAAACCCAACCGCCGCGACGAATTTGCAGCGCTGATCAACGAGTACGGCATACTATCAAACTTTGAATCGGAAATTTACCGCAAAGATGGCAGCATAATCTGGATTTCGGAAAATTGTCGCGCTGTCTGCGATGAAGCAGGAAATTTACTTTACTACGAAGGTTTTATTAAAGACATTACTGATAACAAACAAGCGGAAATCAAAATGCAGCAGGCGAAAGAAGCGGCCGAAGCAGCAAACAAAGCTAAGAGTACCTTTCTCGCCAATATGAGCCACGAATTGCGATCGCCCCTGAACGCGGTCATCGGCTTTGCTCAAGTCCTGATCCGCAGTCAAAAGTTGTCTCAGGAAAATCAAGAAAATGTCGGAATTATCCTGCGGAGTGGCGAACATTTACTGGCTTTAATTAACCAAGTCTTAGACTTGTCAAAAATCGAAGCCGGACGCACGACTCTTAATGCAAAAAGCTTCGATTTGTACCAACTAATCGACGATTTAGAAGATATGTTTGCTCTCAAAGCTGAGCAAAAAGGTTTGCAATTAATCTTCGACACAGACGCAGAAGTTCCCCATTACATTTGTACTGATGAAGTTAAATTGCGGCAAGTCTTAATTAATTTGCTCAATAATGCGATTAAATTTACCTCAGAAGGGGGAGTGTCGGTGCAAGTCAAAGGAGGAAGGCAGAATATACATAAAAACAGCACTGACCAATTGCCCGGCCGCTACTGGCTGCATTTTGAAGTTCAAGATACTGGTGCAGGCATTGCTGCTGAGGAAATCCATCAGTTGTTTGAAGCATTTGTGCAGACGAAAACCGGGAAAGATTCTCAGGAAGGAACGGGTTTAGGTTTAGCTATTAGCCGTCAGTTCGTGCAATTAATGGGAGGTGAAATTACTGTTAGCAGCGACATCGGAAAGGGTGCATTGTTTCAGTTTGACATCCAAGTTTATCTGGTTGAAGCTAGTGATATTGAAAGCAAAAAAACTCAACGTCGAGTTGTTGCCCTCGAACCGAATCAGCCGAGTTATCGCTTGCTAATTGTGGACGACAAACCTTTGAATCGCCAACTGTTAGTAAAACTTCTCAGTCCACTCGGATTTGAGTTGAGAGAAGCAAATAACGGTAAAGAAGCGGTTGATATTTTTATGGAGTGGGAACCGCATCTGATTTGGATGGACATGAGAATGCCTGTCATGGACGGCTATGAGGCAACGAAACAGATTAAAACTACAACTGGCGGGCAAGCAACGGCGATTGTGGCCCTAACTGCTAGCGTTTTGGAGGAAGAACGGGCGGTGATTCTTTCGGCGGGTTGCGATGATTTTATGCGGAAACCGTTCCGCGAGGAGGATATCTTTGTGGCAATGGGAAAACATTTAGGAGTACGCTATATTTATGAAGATCCAACCGCAGTAAGTGCCGCAGGTGTAGAGGAGTCAAGTCAGGAGGTGCTGACACCGGAGGCTTTTGCCTCTCTTTCTCCAGACTGGATGGCCCAATTTAAGCAAAGTATTTTGAGTGTGGACATGGAGGCGATCGCGACTTCGATCGCACAAATCGGCACTGTCAATCCCTCTCTCGCGGGCAAGCTTCAAGATTGCATTAATAATTTTGAATATGACAGAATTTTGAACATAATCGATATCAGCGAAAAACAGTAAATACCCGATGACTTCAACTTTACCTATAACCAATCGAGCTAATATTTTAGTAGTGGACGATACGCCAGAAAACCTGCGGCTGCTGGCCGGAATTTTGAGCGAAAAAGGCTATCAAGTTCGCCCCGTACCCAATGGCAAGCTAGCATTGTCTGCAGCTCAAAAAATACCCCCAGATATAGTGCTGTTGGATATTATGATGCCGGAAATGGACGGCTATCAAGTTTGTCAGCAACTCAAAGCTTCGGAAATTACAAAAGACATTCCTGTTATTTTTATTAGTGCGATTAATGACGTGCTGGATAAAGTTAAAGCTTTTGCAGTTGGCGGAGTTGACTTTATTACTAAACCGTTTCATGTTGAAGAAGTTTTAGCCCGCATAGAAACTCATTTAAAAATTTGTTCGCTGCAACAAACTTTGCAAGAGAAAAATCAAGATTTAGCATCGGCGCTGCACCAACTGCAAGCCACCCAAGAGCATTTGATTCAATCGGAAAAAATGGCAGCTCTGGGACAACTTATTGCCGGCATTGCCCACGAAATCAATACCCCCCTGGGCATTATAGGTTCCTCTATTCATAATATAGCTAACTTTTCCGACGAGTTCTTAGAAAAATTTCCTGAAATTTATCAACAACTTTCTGCCGAGAGCAAAGCTTATTTTTTAGCTTTACTGTACAGAGCCACCCATCAAGAAGTTTTATTCACAAGCAGAGAAAAACGCAAATTTAAGCAGCAGTTGACGGCGGATTTGATGGCAGAATCTGTTGAAAACGCCGAGGAAATTGCGGATACTTTAGTTGACATGGAAATCTACGAAAAAATAGAAGAGTTCTTGCCGCTTTTTAAATCCCCCGATTGGGAAGTAGTTTTAAATAGTGCTTACCAGTTTGCGAGCTTTAAAAAAAGTATTAGCCTGATCCAAAGAGCAACAGCGAAGTCTGGGAAAGTAGTATTTGCCTTAAAAACCTACGCTCATTTTGATAGCAAACTAGAAAAAGTCCAGGCGGACTTGCACGATGGCATTGAAACGGTATTAACCCTTTATCAAAATCAACTGAAACACGGTATAGAAGTAGTTAAAAACTATGGAGATTTACCCCAAATTATGTGCTATCCTGATGACTTAAATCAAGTTTGGACTAATCTGGTTCATAATGCCCTGCAAGCAATGGATTATAAAGGTATTTTGACGATTGAAACTCGGCAGCAAGAGGCAACTATTTTCCTCAAGTTTACTGATAACGGCAAAGGTATTCCCTCCGAAGTTATTCCCAAAATTTTTCAGCCGTTTTTTACGACTAAATCTGCGGGCGAAGGTAGCGGTTTGGGATTGGATATTGTGAGAAAAATTGTGGAAAAACACGAAGGCACAATTGCTGTAGATTCTGTACCGGGGCAGACAACTTTTACAGTCTCGCTGCCTATTTATTAAACAAAACTTACCTGCCGGGGGCTGATTCCCGGTGACACTCGGCGCTGTCTCGCTGACAAATACAAGATTTATTACAAGAAACCGGGTTGATCTTGGGAAGTCCTATTAAAATAAGATAGGGGACAGATATCCTGCATCCTTGCCCGAAATCAATAATGTAAGAGCAAGTCATGTCAGTAAACATACTAAAATTTAAGCAGAGAAGAAAAGATGGATAAGCCTATAATTCTTTGTGTTGATGATGAACCGGATATCTTGAATACTCTCAAGATGCAGCTCAAAAAGGAATTTAAAAATGATTACTTTTATGAATTAGCTGAAAGTGGTGATGAAGCTTTAGATTTACTGGAAGAATTTCAAGAAAAAGCTCAGGTGATTGTGGTTGTTTCTGATTGGCTGATGCCGGGAATTAAAGGTGACGAACTTTTAATTAAAGTTCACCAAAAATATCCTAAAATTATTAAAGTGATGTTGACTGGACAAGCAGATGCAGGGGCAGTTCAGCGGGCATTAGAAGAAGCAGATTTATACTGTTGTTTGTACAAACCCTGGCAAAGCAAAGACTTAATAGAGATTATAAAATCTGGGCTGGCTAAGTTATGAAAAAACCTGTGATTGTTTGTATTGATGATGAACCTGACGTTTTGAATAGTTTAAAGATTGAACTGAAAAAGGCGATCGGCGATCGGTGTATAATTGAAACCGCTGAAGGGGGGGCTGATGCTTTAGAGTTGCTGGCCGATTTGCAGGCAGATGAATACGAGATTGCTTTGGTGCTTTCCGATTATATCATGCCGGATATTAAAGGGGATGAACTGCTCAGAAGAATTCACGAAAGCTCGCCGGAGACGCTGACCATAATGCTAACGGGGCAAGCAGATTTGGAAGCCCTGAGTAATGCTATCAAGTATGCTAAATTGTACCGTTATATTCCTAAACCTTGGCAAAATGAAGACTTAAAATTAACCGTAGTAGAAGCGGTTCACAGTTATTTGCAAGATCAAAAGCTAACAGATGAAATTCATAAGCGCCAAGAAGCAAACGAGGAGTTAAAGCTAGTAAATGAGGCGCTGTCTGCGAGTGAAAGCCGCCTGAGTCAATTTTTAGAAGCTTTGCCAGTGGGGGTATCTGTTTATCATCCAGATGGCTCGATCGCCTATTTCAACCAGGCAGCGCGGGATTTGCTGGGTGCAGACACTATCCCGGAAAGCACTGCGGAACAATTAGCTGCCACTTATCAACTTTATGTTGCCAATACTGATGAGCTGTACCCGCCGGATAATCTGCCAATTTTGCGGTCACTGAAAGGAGAATCTGTCAAGGTTGACGATGTAGAAATCCGTCAAGATGGCAAAAGAATTGCGATCGAGATCAATACCACGCCGATTTTTGACGCTAGCGGAAATATTGTTTATGCGATCGCAGCTTTTCAAGATATTAGCGATCGCAAACAAGCCGAAAAAATACTAGCAGAATACCACCACACCTTAGAAGCCAAAATTGACGAACGCACAGAACAACTGCAACAAGCCGCATTAGCTGCTGAAGCAGCAAACAGAGCTAAAAGCACCTTTCTGGCCAATATGAGCCACGAGTTACGCACCCCTCTCAATTCTATACTCGGCTTTGCACAAATCATGGAACCCAGCCCGGATCTTACTGTCGAAAACCGAGAAAATATGAGAATTATTCGGCGTAGTGGCGAACACTTGCTGACCTTGATCAATGAAGTTTTAGACTTGTCAAAAATCGAAGCGGGGCGGATGACGCTCAACCCGAAAAACTTCGACCTCTACCGCTTGCTTGACGATTTGCAAGATATGTTTCAACTGCGGATAGAGAATCAAGAGTTGCAGTTGCGTTTCCAGCGCGATGCTGACGTTCCTCAGTACGTGCGAACCGATGATATTAAACTGCGGCAAGTGCTGATTAATCTTCTGAGTAATGCGATTAAGTTTACGGAAACAGGCGAAATCATCTTAAGAGTTATAAAATTAGAAAAATCTGCATCTCTGGATTTATTTGATAGTCCCACAGCTTGCTTTGATACCACAAGAAGTATTCGGGATTTTGCGAAAACTAGCAGTGATTTTGCAAAGGTTATATGGAGGGATGAGGCTGAGGAGTCAACTGTGCCGACTTTTTTCCTTCTGTTTGAAATAGAAGATACAGGAGTTGGCATTGCTCCGGAAGAATTGGGCAATATTTTTAAGGCTTTTGTGCAAACCGATTCCGGTAAAAAAAATCATAAAGGTACGGGTTTAGGATTGAAGATTAGCCGTCAATTTGTCCGCCTGATGGGAGGAGAAATTCTCGTAGAAAGTCAACTGGAACTCGGCACCACTTTTAAATTTGAAATTCCAGTCGGTGCGGTTTATGCGGCCGATATTCCAGATCCGCAACTTAACCGCCAAGTTAGTGGGTTGGAACCCAATCAACCGTGCTACCGGATTTTAATTGTGGACGATCGCGAAGACAACCGCCAACTTTTAGTCAAAATGCTTTCTCCTTTAGGTTTCGCGGTGGAACAAGCCACCAACGGCCAGGAAGCAATAGAAATGTGGCAAAATTGGCATCCGCATTTAATTTTGATGGATGTGCGAATGCCAGTGATGGACGGCTACGAAGCTACTAAACAAATTAAGGCTAGAATCAAGCAGAGAGAGCAAGAGCAGCAAGGAAATGGGGAAATGAATATTTCCCACGCCGACTGCCCGATTCCGAAGATTATTGCTTTGACAGCTAGTACAATTGAAGGAAAGCGATCGTTTGCTTTATTAGTCGGCTGCGACGATTTTATTAGCAAACCTTTCCGCAAAACAGATATATTTGATACCCTCAGCAAACATTTGGGGGTGAAGTATGTCTACTCTAACTCAATGGACTTTATCTCAACAGGCGATCGCAATAATTTATCGGGTTCGCTCCCTAATGCTGCGCTTGCTTATTTACCTACACTTCCCGCAGAATGGAGAGACAACATAAAGCAGGTAATCCGCAGTGCTGATTTTGACTTAATTGTCAGGACAATCGACGAAATAAGGGAGCCTCATCCTGAATTGGCGGAAATCCTCCAGGGTCATCTCGATAATTTTGATTACCAGAAAATTCTCAATTTAATTGCCGAGGCGGAGGAATCAGATAATGCAGATGAAGGCGGAACAAACTGAAAACGATCAAGCAGATATTTTAGTAGTTGACGATACGCCAGATAATCTGCGTTTGGTGATTAGAATTTTGCAAAAAAATGGCTATAAAGTTCGACCAGTTACTAATGGTTTTTCGGCGTTAGATGCAATTCAATCCAGCCCACCCGATTTGATTTTACTCGATATTATGATGCCGGATATTGACGGCTACGAACTATGTAAAAAATTAAAATCACAATCGGAATTTAGGGAAATTCCAATTATTTTTCTCAGCGCGCTAGAAGAAGGAATAAATAAAGCAAAAGCTTTTGAAGTTGGCGGAGCAGATTATATCACCAAACCTTTTCAAGTGAAAGAAGTATTGGCACGAGTGAGCAATCAACTTACTGTGCGTTCATTGCAAATACAATTGCAAGAAAAAAATCAAAAATTGACCGCTCAAAATATCCAGTTACACCAGGAAATCGCTGAACGCCACCAGGTGGAAATGGAAACAAGATTGCTGCTGCAGGCAACTCAAGCTATTAGCAAATCGGAGGATTTTGAGTCGGCTATAGATGTGATTTTAGGTTTAATTTGCGAAACTATTGAATGGAATCTGGGCGAAGCTTGGATTCCTGCCAGTGAGGGCTTTTTAAAATGCGCTACAGGCAGGTACGTCAGCGACTTGAAGTTGGCCCAATTCCGACAAACAAGTTGGCAGTTGATTTTTGCTCCCGGTGTGGGACTCCCAGGCAGGATTTGGCAGTCGCAGCAGTCTGAATGGATCGATGATGTTTCTACTGCACCGGAACAAGTTTTTTTACGAGCGGAAATTGCGGTGAGTGTGGGATTGAAAGCGGCTTTTGGGGTGCCCATTGTGGCGGACAACCAAGTGTTAGCTATTTTGATTTTCTATCGCGAAAAAGTTCTGAAATGTCAGCCGCGCTTGTTGGAATTAGTCAGCGCGGTTGCTACGCAGCTAGGTTCGTTGATTCAGCGGAAACAAGCTGAAGCAGCGCTGAAAGTGCAGCAAGGACAAACCGAGAAATTGCTGCTGAATATTTTACCGAAACCTATTGCAGATCGCTTGCAAAAAGAGCAAAAGTTGATAGCGGATCATTTTGATGATGTGAGCGTCTTATTTGCTGATTTGGTGGGTTTTACAGAGTTTTCGGCTCACAAAAGTCCGACGCAGTTGGTAGAAATTTTGAACGGGATTTTCTCGGAGTTCGATAGGTTGTCTGAATTGCACGGTTTGGAAAAGATTAAGACGATTGGGGATGCTTACATGGTGGTTGGGGGTTTGCCGACGCCGCGGGAGGATCATTCTGAGGCGATCGCACTTTTAGCTTTGGAGATGCAGGCAGCTTTGAAGAGGTTTAATGCCAAAATGGGAGAAAATTTTCAATTGAGGCTCGGAATTCACAGCGGTTCGGTGGTGGCTGGCATTATTGGGATTAGTAAATTTAGCTATGATTTGTGGGGTGATACTGTTAATGTTGCTTCACGCATGGAATCTAACGGATTGCCTGGTAAAATTCAAGTGACGGCGGCGACTTACGAGCGTTTGAAAGAGCAGTTTGTTTTGGAAGAACGGGGTCATATCCCGATTAAAGGTAAAGGAAAAATGCTGACTTACTGGTTAATTGAAGAACAAAAAAAATCTTTTTAATGTTTTGATGTAAATTTCAATTAATATGAAAAGTAGACCGCATTTATACTTTCAGGAGGGCTAATCCTTTGCAAACAGTTGAAACAAAATCGCCGACAGCATGGAAAAAAGTCGTGGTTATTTTAATATCACTACTAGCAGTAGCGGTACTGTCGATCGCTACTTTTATCGCTATACCCGGAGAAAAAACAATGTTTGCTGGAACAAGACCTGCCAATATCGGGATTCAGTCAGGAAAACTCGCAGCGTGTCCGAGTTCTCCCAACTGCGTCAGCAGCTTCAGTCAAGATGCCGAACACAAAATTGAGCCTTTGGCATACACTTCGTCCCAGAGTGAAGCGATGGTAAAGCTCAAAGGGGCGATCGAGTCCTATGGAAAAACTAAAATTATCACGGCAACTGATAATTACCTGTATGCGGAGTTCACCAGTGCTTTGATGGGGTTTGTTGATGACGTTGAATTTTTGGTAGATGATGAAGCAAAAGTCATCCATGTGCGATCGGCTTCGCGTCTGGGACAGTCGGATTTGGGAGTTAACCGCAGTCGGATAGAAGCTATCAGAACTCAATTCAATCAACTCTGAACTTAAAATTTCTAACTTTCCCGAAGCCCCTCTCCTGCAAGATGAGGGGCTTTAATTTTTGTCTATTACTATGTAATGCTGATTTGTCACCACCTAGTTAACAATTATTAACAATAGGCACACCACAAAGGAGTCTCCTGCAGAGGGAGGAGGACACAGCAATGCCGTGTTCCTACGGTTGGCTTTGAGTTTTAATACTTGTTATAAGATTGACGATTGTAGAGTTTTACAATCTTTAAAATAGCTGAGCGCGCTAGCACAGAAGCAGAGATGCCGTAGTATTCCTATAGTATTAAACAACCTAAATTATACACTTCTGACTTTAGGGAGAGGGAAGTTGGCGAATTAATTTCTACTATTAATTTAAGTAGAGCAAAGAGGAAAAAACACATGGCACTTCAAAGATTAGCAGAATTTTACCCTAACTATCAGGAAGAAATCTTTGCTGGAGACGACATCAAGGGATTTGATGTTTATGCTGGCGACTCTGATGAAAAAGTAGGTACAGTTTATGATGCTTTGGTTGATGACACTGGTCGTTTCCGCTATCTGGTAATTGATACCGGTATTTGGATTTTTGGCAAAAAAGTATTGCTGCCAATCGGCTCGGCCCGCTTCGACTACGGAGCCCGTCGCGTCCACGCCACAGGCCTTCGCAACAAAGCTCAAGCAGAACAATTGCCTGCTTACAATGATTTAGAAGCAGTAGATTACGATCGCGAAGAACAGGTAAGAGGCGTCTACCGCAATCAAGGAACTGCCGCTGCCACTGCAACTCCTGCTAGCTACGATCGTAGCAGCTACAACTACGATATCGACCGCCCTCTCTACGAAACCAACGAACAGCAGCACCAAAATCTCAAGCTTTATGAAGAACGCTTGATTGCCAACAAACACCGCGCAAAAACAGGCGAAGTAGCAGTGGGCAAGCGCGTGGAAACTGAAACAGCGCGAGCTTCAGTACCCATTGAAAAAGAACGAGTTGTAATCGATCGAGTAACCCCGGTAGAAGCGGGTCGAGTAGTTTCAGTCGGTGAGGCTGACTTCCAATCAGGGGAAGTTGCACGCATGGAAGTCTACGAAGAAACGGCCGACATTCACAAGGAAGCTTTCGTCCGGGAAGAAGTCAACGTCAGAAAAGAAGTTGTTCGCAGCACGGTTGAGGGCGAAGAAACCTTGCGTCGTGAAGAATTAGACGTTAAGACTGATGGAACTGCGGTTGTAGATAATAAAAATAACAAGCTCTAAACCAACCGCAACAGCTATTGCATAGGAATTGCGCCTTAATGACATAATTCTGTCACCGCGCAGGTTTGATTGGATTGGTAGCGATCGTGCAATTCCTATGTGAGCGGCGGGGGGGGTACAAAACTTGTCTGGTTTTGGCAACGTTTATGCACTTTCCCCGCCTTTACCAATTTCCCCTTACCAATTCATAATAAAAATCCCTAAGCAGGAAAGTTTAAAAAATGAACGGTCAAGCATCAGCAGAAAAGATAGAAACTGCAAAATCAATAACCCGTCTCAACCGGGTGCCTGAAAAAGTCAGAACTAAGCTAAAAAGTTTTACCGTCAAAGACAACAAAGGTCACTTAGTAGGCAAAGTTAAAGATGTCTATTTTGATGCTAAAGGTCAGTTAAACTTTGTGGTGACAGGGTTGGGTAGCGAAAACCCCCGCACTTTTTTATTAAGTATTAAGCTGCTCCAAAAAGTTGATTACCACCAAAAAGCGCTGTTTGTAACTATTAATTCGGATCAAGTCGATCTGCTGCCGATAGTGTCGGCTAATGGCGCGCATCCGTATTTAGAAAATGCCTCTGAAGCGCATAGTGAATTTAGCAACAGTGAGTTAAAAAATCCCTCAACAGTTATGTCAAATCTAACAGATGCCGAGCTCACAGATCCAAATTTGGAGACAGATGAGGATGAGGAAAACTTTGATATTGTCGATCAAGAAGTAATTCGCCTGCTAGAAGAACGATTGGTGATCAATCGCAGCAAGCGCAAAGTCGGCGAAGTCATAGTGCGTAAAGAAATTGAAACTCGGATGGTACAAGTCCCCATCCAGTGGGAAAAGCTGATTGTCGAACAAGTCGGCGACGATCCGAAGGTGTTGGCAGAAATAGATTTAGGTGAGGGAAACATCACCGGTATAGATTTGACGGAGATTAAGAGCGATCGCCAAGAACCGACAGTTAAGGCTGAATTTACCTCTGTCCAGAAAGCTAGCAGGATCTTAAATTCGATCGCCTCTCAACCCCGTCACGGTTGCGTTAAAGTCCGTCTAGAACTCGTTCTGGAAGACAAGCAGCTTGAGGATACTTACCAAAAATGGATGACTGAACACCACTCAGATAGTTAAAACATTCGTCCTTTTCGGTGTAGATTTTACCTATTAACGAGAAACTTAAATCTAAGAGCGGACTGTGGCGAGTCGTGCTGGGGAGAAAGTTCACCGCCATCTACTAAGATCGTGTTCGGTAAATTAACCGTAATTTTGGTAGTGGCGGGTTCACCCATATCTATCCATATCTATAATATAAGCGCGAGATCCGTCAACCCGCCCCGACCGGGATATTGAAATTTTTAGCGATCGACCTCTCGACAAAATTGTAGCGAATTGCGGTAAAATTGTGGTGGTCAAATTTAAAAGTATTTGAAAATGCCCAGCACAATCTCCGACATTAAAGTAAAAACGATCGCAGGCGAAGACAAGCAGCTAGGAGAGTACGCTGGCCAGGTACTCTTGATAGTTAATGTAGCTTCCCAATGTGGTTATACACCTCAATACAAAGGGCTCGAAGAATTGAGCCAGAAGTACAGCGCGGCTGGACTCCGCGTTTTAGGATTTCCCTGTAACGACTTCGGAGGTCAAGAACCCGGAAGTAATCCAGAAATCGTCAATTTCTGTACTACAAAATACGGCGTCAGCTTTGAATTATTTGACAAAGTACGCGCTAAAGGCACTCAGCAGCACCCGCTGTACGCTAAGCTTACGAATGCAGTCGAGCCCAAGGGTGAGGTTTCCTGGAATTTTGAGAAATTCTTAGTTAGCAAACAGGGTGAAGTGGTTGCCAGATTCCGCAGCAGTGTTGGCCCCGATTCGCCCGAACTAATCGCTGCTATTGAGCGAGAATTGGCAAAATAAGAAGTTCGGCAAATAAGCAGTGTACAGAATTTAACGGATTTAAGGGATGGATGTTTAGGGAAGACGGAAGAAATTAATAGGCTTTTTTTCTAAGAAGTTAAGAGCTAATTTTTTTCTGGCGATCTTCCCCATTGTGTGCAAGCACTCAACCATGAACAAATACCGATGATTGTATTTAATTGGAGAACGGTTTAATTTAATGGAAAATACATCGGGATTAGATTTAGTTGTAGGTGTACTTGCTTTCGCAATTCTTGCAGGCGGTATAGTCATGTTATTTGTAGGCATGGCGTCCTTTCCTAAAGAAAAATAATAATACTAATGGATAGTATGTGCGATCGCACAACTCGAATAAAAGTTTTGGTAGTGAGGACTGAAGTCTTCCTAGAAATCGGATGGCAGCAGTCCTCACTACCAACTTAAAATGCTTATTTTACAGGACACCCTCTGAATAAATCAAACTGCATTCAATTTGAACATTCGCAATTGACAATCATGCAAACTACCGAAAACAACGTCAAAATTGTCCTCGCGCCGGGGAATTTGCGCCGCGTTCACCATATCGCTTTAAACGTGCGCGACATGAAATCTTCCCGCCACTTCTACGGTACAATTCTCGGCCTCCACGAACTAACAGGTGCAGAAATTCCCGCAACTTTAACAGAAATGGTAGTCGCTGGTAAAGTTGCTAATTTCGTTACCCCAGACGGCACTGTTATTGACTTATTTTGGCAGCCCGACTTAGAACCGCCAAACCCAGACCCGGAGAAAGCTTTTACCCGCGCCAACCACTTAGCCTTCGATATCGATCCGGCTTTGTTCGATCGCGCTTTGGAAGTGCTAAAGTCAAATCAAATTGCGATCGACAGCGGCCCCGTCACTCGCGCTACAGGACGTGGCATTTACTTTTACGATCCTGATGGATTTATCATAGAAATCCGTTGTGATGCAGTTTAAACAGTCGCTATCTGGTTCTTGGTAGTCCGGGTGCACCCTACATTTACTCTTTGGATCGCCGTGAGTAGTGTTATTTTCCGTCTTGGCTAATAGGTTGCTTCGGCCAAGTAAACCGAAAAGTTGCTCCCTCACCTTCAGCAGATTCGAGGGAAATACTGCCCCCTTGACCTTCGACAATTTTTTTCACCAGCGACAAACCAATCCCAGTATTTTCTACTTTATCGCGAGCTTCCAAGGTCTGAAAAATCACAAAAACTTTCTCGTGATATTGAGGAGCAATCCCCGGCCCGTCATCCTCTACAGAAAACTCGTAAAAATCATCTAACTCTTTAACGGATATTTTTACATGACCCGATTCAGCTCGGTTGTGCTTAATTGCGTTGCTAATTAAATTAGAAAAAACCTGCTGTAGCGGCAATTTTTCGGTCACAAAAGCTGGCATTCCCGGTTCCACTTTCACCTCAAATTCAGATGGCGGCGCCAACGAATCAATAATTTCTGCTAATAAATTCTCAACTTTTACCATTTCTGAAGGCACTTGAATCCGTCCGACGCGCGAATATTGCAGCAGTCCCTCAATTAAACCTTCCATCCTGTGAACTCTGCCGCGCAGCAGGTTCATTTGGTGCAGAGTATCCTCTGTCATCGACTCGCTGAGGTCTTCTTCTATCCAACTGCTGAGATTTGCGATCGCCCTGAGCGGCGCTTTCAAATCGTGAGAAACTACATAAGCAAACTGGTCTAATTCTTGATTCCGCTTTCTTAAAACATTCGTCGTTTGAGCCAGACTTTGGGCTGTCAACCTCAATTCTTGAGCGCGCAACCGCAGCGATTCCTCCACTTGTTTGCGATCCCTAATATCTTCTACCACACCCATCAGAAATTGACTGCCATCTTGTTCTCGCAGCAGCGAAACCGTTAAGTTTGCCCACACCAACTCTCCGTCGTTGCGGATGTAGCGCTTTTCCAGAGAGAAATTTTCAATTTCTCCTGCTAACAATTGGCGCAAAAGTTCCTGTTCGCTTGCCCAATCTCCGGGCCAAGTAATGTCCTGAAATCTTTTCTCCCCCAATTCTTTGCGGCTGTAGCCCAAAATTTCGCAAAGTTTTTGATTGACTAACAGAAATTTGCCTTCCACACTGGCTTGAACCATGCCGACTGCCGCCTGCTCAAAAGTAGCGCGAAACCGCTGCGCGCTTTGGGCCAAAGCAATTTCTGAGCGTTTGCGATCGCTAATATCGTTGCTGATTTCTAAAATAGCCACTGGTTGATTTTGATCGTCATGCTGCAAAGTCCATCGGCTTGCCACCGTTATTTTTGTGCCGTCTTTCTTGGTTCGCACCAGTTCTCCTTGCCAAGAACCATGCTCGAAAAATACTTTTTGAATTACCTCAAAAGGTTGGGTCCATTCTGTTTGTAAAAGCTTGTGAATATTTTTTCCTATTGCTTGCGACTTCCGCCAGCCGTAGAGCCACTTTGCCCCCGAATTCCAATAAGAAATCGCCCCGTTCAAGTCTAGTACCGCGATCGTATCGTTTGCCAAATCCAGAATTTGCGCTTGCTTTCGCAGAGTTTCCTCGGCTTGTTTCCGTCCTCTGGCATCGCGGCAAATCGCAATAAACAAGTGTTGATTTGCCAGACGCATTTCGCTGACAGCTAACTCCATCGGAAACTTCGTTCCGTCGTGGCGAACTCCAACTGTTTCTTGCTGGTAAGTCTTCAGCGTAGTATCGGGATGTAACACAAAATATTCGATTGAATAATCCCCCACGCTGCTGTGCGGTAGCGGTTGAGCTATCAGCCGCCGCAGGTTAGAGCCAATTATTCGATCGGCTTTCTCGCCAAAAATCTTTTCTGCTGCCCTATTAAAAGACTCAATATTTCCCTGTGCGTCCAAAGTAATAATCCCGTCAGCGGCATTGTCTACCACAGCTTGAATGCGACTTTTACTTTCTTCCAAGCCAGCTTCCCGCTTGCTCAATTCCTTCTCTAAACTATCAAATAAATACCAGGAAGCCCCTGCACCCAAACAGCCGGAAAGTAAACCCGCAACTTGCACAAAATTAATGAAATCTACCAACTCCCCTAATTGCCGATCTAGACTTTTCTGGTAGGCTTCGCCGGCATTAGCAAACACATTAATTTTTGCGCGCAGGTTCTCCCTCCTCAATTTGCCTTGAGTGAACACCTCAATTATTTCCGGCGACTGCATCCTTATTGCCGAACTGTCCAGCTTATTCAAAGTGTTTTGCAAGAAATTTATATGCTGTTCGGTACTTTTTTTAATTTCTTCAAATCGCTGAGCTTGCAGTTTGTTTTCTTGAGCCAAAACGTTGAGTTTAGCCAGCAGCGGAGGCAAACTCTTCTTTGCTTCTAAGTAGGGTGATAGAAATTCGCGGCGCTTTGTCAAGCCATAACCCCTAACGCTCGTTTCCGCATCCACCACCAGGGTTATCATGCGGTTAGTTTCCTGAAGTATTGCCTTATTAGTATCTCCTCGCTTTCTTATCTGTATGGCACTATCCCGGAGGGCTGCAATTGCTAGCAGCGAAGCAAACAGAAAAATCATGGGAATACCAATGATGACTGTTCCCCGCTGGCGAATTGGTCGGTCTGTCCATACAAAGTGGAGGCAGCGATCGAGCAAATACTTCACGGATATTGAAGGAGAAAGTTTGCTGCCAGTATATCGCTTTTTGACAGTTTAAGCTATGGATAAGTTTGTTTTGTTTGGTTTGACGATCGTCGGGGACTAACCGTGGAAACTAGATTAGACCCCTGCGATATCTACCTGCTGACACTAACAGCAGATTTTTTGGCACGGTGTTTAAATGGAGGCAGGGAGAAAGAAAGGACTTTTTTCGACACCGAGACAGCAGGCGAAGCAGAAACGATCCTTTCTGCTTTACCTTCGTTTTCGCCTTCGGCTTCTGCTTTTAAACTAGAGTCTGTTTCGCAAGTGTTTGGAACACTTGTAACTACAGTAGTCCACCTGCCTGTAGCCGGATCGCGATAACAAGTAAAAGGGTTTATTTTTAGCGGTTGACTGCAAGGTTTAATCATGTAGATGCACTCCTTTGATTCTGAGAAATTGTGCATTGCTTTCAGCAGCAGTGCTATCTCGCCCGTAGAAGCAGTATGAAGGCAAAAAGCAGAATTGTGTTTCTGCGTCCAGAGACTTTAGAAACTTCCTGATTTCCTGTTAAATTTTGCCTTCTACTGCTTCGCGACCATAGCATTACTTTTACCAAATTGCCTTTCTGGAAGCAACCCCCCACCGCCTTAATTAGGTTGAGGTGGGACTTGTGAATGCAGCGAGGCCCCCTATCGTGCCTGCAGGACAATCTTGGAATAATATAGGTATTCTAGGCTGAAAAAAAAGGCTACTGTGTGATCGAAAACAGAGGTTGATCGCGATCGGTGTCACAATAAAAAAGGGAATGGGTAATTGGTAATGAGTAATTGGTAATGGGAGAATGGGTAATGGGGGAATTATTCCATCTTTTGCCATCCGTTAAATCCGTTAAATCCCCTACACAATTCCTGGCAAAACCCCCACCCATTAAATCCGTTACATCCCCTACATTGCTAGTTGCCCAATTTGCTTCTAACTAATATCAACTTTTGTCTTTAAATGAACAGTAAAAGTAGAGCCAACATCCAACACACTCTCAACAGTGATATCGCCGCCCATCATCTGGCAAAACAAGCGGCTAATGGCCAATCCTAAACCGGTGCCACCGTACTTGCGAGTAGTTGAAGCGTCCCCTTGAATAAAAGGTTGAAATAAACCCTGCTGCTGTTCTGCCGACATTCCAATCCCCGTATCAGATACCTGCAAATAAACCCAATCGCTGTCGCCGGCTGGTTCGCGAGTCGCGCTCAACAGCACCGTTCCACCTTCGGTAAACTTCAGGGCATTCGAGAGCAAATTGAACAGAATTTGCCGGACTTTAGTCAAATCTGCATACATCACTCCCAAATTTTCAGAGCAAGAAACTTGCAATTGATTGTGATTTTTTTCGACCAAAGGGTGCAAAGTTGCAACGACTTCTTCTATTAAATTACTAAGGTCAAATTTTTCTAAATAAAGCTCCATCCGACCAGCTTCTATCTTAGAAAGGTCGAGAATATCGTTAATTAAAGTCAGCAAGTGTTTGCCGGCGTTATAAATTTTTTGGGTATCGGGAATGATCTCTTCGAGTCCCGATTCTCGTGCTTCTTCTTGTAGCATTTCGCTGTAACCGATAATCGCGTTGAGCGGCGTCCGCAGCTCGTGGCTCATATTGGCTAAAAAAGTGCTTTTAGCTCTCGAAGCTGCTTCAGCTTTGTG
The DNA here is from genome assembly GCF_036701035.1 of Microcoleus sp. Pol7_B2. Lineage (NCBI taxonomy): Bacteria > Bacillati > Cyanobacteriota > Cyanophyceae > Oscillatoriales > Microcoleaceae > Microcoleus > Microcoleus sp. Pol7_B2. The sequence continues at coordinate 41,428 of NZ_JAUBQB010000047.1, forward strand.
TAAGGCTTCTTGCAAGGCTATTTCGGCTCTTTTGCGCTCGGCAATTTCGATGCGGAGCAGTTTATTGGCGGCGGTGAGTTGAGCGGTGCGCTGATCGACGGTCATTTCTAGCTGCGCTTTGGCTTTGGAGAGTGCTTCCTGAGCCCGCTGGCGCTCAAATCCTTCGATCGCCAGCGCTACCAAATTTGCCAAAGAATCAGCGAAGGTGCGTTCCTCCAGAGCCCACTGGCGGGGCGCGCCGATATGTTCGAGAGAGAGGATGCCCACGATCTGCCCACCGAGCCTAATTGCTACATTTAATATGGATGAATTGGGCTTGCTGGCATTTGGCAGCACAGCGGAATGTTCGGCTAGGGAAGATGAGTGGGACAAATTTGTTTGTAGAGAGTTTTGAGTCTTTGTCGTAGGTTCTAAACCATTGTCCGATCGCACATTTTCGCCCGGTGCGTCGCCTTCAACATCTAAAATTGATAAATTTAAATCGCTTGCCGATATGCACTCCCGGCTCAAATGATTCTCCTGGGTGCGATCGTACACGTCAAGACAAACTAATTTGAGGTTGGGCATTTTAAACTTAGAATGATTCACCCCCTCGTTTTGCTCTGGGGCAGCGGCCTCTGTATCGAGTGGCTCTGTTTGGTTCTGGGCGAGAACTCTCTCGGTAAAATTTAGCTGATCGCTGGGGTACCGAGTTCCAAATCTTCCATGGTTGTAAAGCCAGACGCTGACTTTTTCCACATCCAAAGTCCGGGCAGCAGCCTCGGTAATTTCCCGAATTCCCACATTCAGCGCACCGCTGTTGAGAGTCCTCTGCCTACCTAGCTGCAACAAAGCCAAACTCTGGCGGCGGAGACGCTTTTCGCTCTCTTGGAGGGTTTGTTCTGCTTCCTTGCGCTGGGTGAGGTCGTACAAGGCGCACAATGCCGTCTGCTGCCCGTTAAACACCAGCGACTGAACCGAGATCATCGCCCAGAAAGCGGTGCCGTCTGATTTTTTGCAGTGGATTTCGTAGTTTTGGAGGTATCCCTCTTTAGCAAGTGCCTCAAGTACCTTTGGGCGATCGGCGGGGTTGAAGTAAAAGTCTGGAGTGCTGCAGCCGATCAATTTTTCTAGGGGTATGTTCAGGAGAGAAGCCAATTGAGCGTTCGCATACATAATTAAGCCGTCACAGAGGCGAGAAACTAATATCGGCACGGGAGTTGCCGAGGCGATCGCCCGAAACTGCTCTTCGCTTGAACGCAGCGCCAATTGAGCTTTGCTCAGCAAGTGAGCTTCCATCGTATCTGAATGTTCGGTGGTAGTCTCCAGCAAAAGTTCTAGGTCAACCTTTTCGCGCTTCAAGTTTTCAAGTTCCGCACTCAGCCGCTGAACGTCGAAAAGTAGCTGTTCTGTCGATGGTTCTTCCTGCATAGCAATTGAAAATTGGTAATTTTTAGTCGGTTCTGAAGATTTTTATGGTTTTGTGCTAGTTTAACTATGACTTATTCCGATTAACTTCAGCCACCCTCATCCTGGTTCTCGCACTTAGCCGGGGATTCCTGTTTACCTTTTTCGTTATTATTCCAATTCTAAGTGCAAGGAAGGCATCAGCCGCTGCAAGTTTTTCAGGGATTTTATCTGCCAGGGGATCTGTTTAGAACCTTTGATGGCGATTTGAATATTTTTTTGCTGGCGCACTTTGATCACAAATTTTGAGAAAATATTAATTCCAGAACTATTTAAAAATTCTAGCTTTCGCAAGTCTAGAGTCACCGTGTTTGGGCAGGAGTCAGCCACTTCGTTGAGCAGATCGACGATGGGTGCGTATTCTTCCACCTGGCTGAGTCGGAACGAGCCACTACAGGTGACTGTTTGCGTAGCGCGATCGTACTGTATCGTGTAATCTTTGGTCTGAATCTCCATACTTTTGTCAATTGCCTGTTTTGAGTGGTAAAGGCGCTTTGGCTGCGTGAGCGAGGATTGAGCTTCAGGCTAGCACGATCAAAATTCAGCCGTTTGCCGAATGCCGAAGGCCTTTGCGTGTGTAACTTTTATTACATATACTGCCAACTGTACCATTGCCACAGGGCAGTTATGACTTATTTTAGGATTTATCGGTTGTGATACCAGTTGGAATAAAGAATGCAACTGTTGACTAGCTCTCAACCCTGGTAGTCATCAGTCATTGCCAATCTAACATCTCAAATCTCAAATCTCAAATTGTATGAGTTGCGGGGGTTAAGGAGACCAACTTTTGCTGAAGTTGCGAGCTATCAATTCGATTTTTTTCTCAACTTAGTATTGACAAAATTACCAAAATGTGAGACATATTTCACATCTGACACAGAAGTGAAGGGGAGAATATTTAATGGCAATTTCAGGAATTACAGAAAAGCTTTTGGCGGCTAAAAAAGCTAAGGGAATTAGTTTTGCAGATTTGGAAAAAGTTTTAGGGCGCGACGAAGTTTGGATTGCCGCGCTTATTTACCGTCAAGCTACCGCATCACAAGATGAAGCCGAGAAAATTGTCTCGGCTTTAGGACTAGATAGTGAGACGGCTGCGGTTCTCTGTGAACCTCCGTTAAAAGGTTCTTTGGAACCCTCGGTTCCGGTTGACCCCCTGATTTATCGTTTCTATGAAATTATGCAAGTTTACGGGATGCCACTCAAAGCAGTGATTCACGAAAAATTTGGTGACGGGATTATGAGCGCGATCGACTTTAGTTTGGATGTCGAGAAAGAAGCAGACCCAAAAGGCGATCGAGTGAAAATAATTATGTCGGGAAAATTTTTGGAATACAAAAAATGGTAAGCCCGCGCCACTTTATTTTCAAGTGAAAATGAAAAATTCAAATTTGCTCGAATGACTCGTGACTAATGACTAAAGCCTCAAAAGTGTTAACTTAGAAATAGAGATCGCGAAGCTTGACTGGCTTGGGTGTCCGATCGGGAAACCCTTCTAGGGCAAAGCTAAGGTCGCTCCCGCGGCAACTTCCCCAGTCGAAACAAGCAACCGCAACCGTAAATTAAGAGGCAAATATGTCAAAATATGACTCCCATCTCAGATGCTCCTTTTGCGGCAAGTCGCAAGAGTACGTCCGCAAGTTAATAGCTGGGCCCGGCGTCTACATTTGCGATGAATGCGTGGAACTGTGCAATGAAATTTTAGAGGAGGAGTTCTTTGACTCCAGTAAAACAATTGGTCAACAGATTCCCCAATCAGAGGTGCGAGAGTCTCAGGGACAAGGAACGCGGCGCCCGGGTCGATCGAATAAATCGAAAATTGTTTTAGCTCAAATTCCGAAACCAACAGAGATTAAGCAGCATTTAGACAACCACGTCATCGGCCAGCATTCAGCAAAAAAAGTCCTTTCTGTAGCAGTTTACAACCACTACAAGCGCTTGAGCGTTGACCAAGCTAAAGATAGCGACAAGTCTTCCCCTGACAGCGATGTAGAACTGCAAAAATCCAACATCCTGCTTGTGGGCCCCACAGGTTGTGGCAAAACTTTGTTAGCGCAAAGTTTGGCGCAAATGCTCGAAGTGCCGTTTGCGGTAGCGGACGCGACGACACTGACAGAAGCTGGATATGTCGGCGACGATGTAGAAAATATCTTGCTGCGGCTGTTGCAAATGTCGGATTTTGATGTCGAAGCGGCGCAGCGCGGCATTATTTATATTGATGAAATTGACAAGATTGCTCGCAAAAGCGAAAACACTTCGATCACTAGGGATGTATCGGGAGAAGGAGTGCAGCAAGCGCTACTAAAAATGTTGGAAGGAACAGTGGTTAACGTACCCCCGCAAGGCGGCCGCAAACATCCTTACCAAGATTTTATTCAAGTTGACACTAGCAAAATTCTATTTATTTGTGGCGGTGCTTTTGTCGGTTTGGAAAAAATAGTTGAACAGCGTTTGGGTAAAAAATCCTTGGGCTTTATTCAGCCAACAGAAAGCGACAGCAACTCGACTTTGCCGGCGAAAGACAAGCGGGCGGCTGATATTTTGCAGCAGGTACAGCCAGACGATTTAGTCAAGTTTGGTTTGATTCCTGAGTTTGTCGGGCGGATACCGGTGGTGACGGTGATTTCGCCGCTGGATGAAGCAGCTTTGATGCAGATATTGACTGAGCCCCGGAATGCGCTGGTGAAGCAGTATCAAAAGCTATTGAAGATGGACAGCGTGGAGTTGGAATTCCAGCCGGAAGCGCTGCGGGCGATCGCCCAGGAAGCCTATCGTCGCAAAACTGGCGCGAGAGCTCTCCGCAGCATTTTAGAGGAGTTAATGCTCGATGTGATGTACGAGTTACCTTCTCGCAAGGATGTGGCTCACTGTATGATTACTCCTGAAATGGTCGAGAAGCGATCGACTGCTGAATTGCTTTGGCATCCAGCATGGCGCAAACAGCACGAAACTGCATAATTTATAGTTTGTAGGGTGTGTGCAGCGCACCCTACAAGCTTGGCAAATTTACTTTATGACAGTTAAAAAAATGTCAGTCAATGTAGCTAAAGCCAGTAAAAAATCGAGATTGCCAGTATCCAGTTTGCTGCCGAGGATTGCAATTTACAGCGCGCTTGTGGCTGGCATCATGGCGTCAGGTTACGATTTCAAACTCAATACGATCGTCCTGCCCTCGTCCCCGTCAAGGGGTTATGAAGCCCTAAAATATATTTCATCCATCAATCATGGGCAGTCAGCTTACTATGAAGAATACGGTCAATTTAGCGATTCCATTGCAAAATTGGGTATTGGACTTAAAGAACAGACCAAAAAATATAATTACACGATCGTCTCATCAATGGGCCCGGTTCAAACTAGGCACAATCACCGCCAACCAGCACAATTTGAAAGCGCGATCGCGATCGCCAAACCTACTGATAGGAACCCCGGTAAATCCTACACGGGCGCAGTATTTGCTTACAAAAAAAAGGGTAGCAATCTAATAATAATTTTTGATGCTACATGCGAGAGCGATCGGGAGAACGCAAGTTATGCAGAAACTTGGAGTCCGCCAACTTTTGACGGCAAAAAAATTCACTGCCCGCCAGGAACAACGTTATCGCCGGTAACAGGTGGACTGCCACCCGTGTCCAACGAGGTTAAGGTAAGACCTTGAAACTCTTTTGCGTCACTACTTTTTGACCGTCTAAGTAAAATTGAAACTGCCAATTGCCAGGTTTGTCCTCTTTTTGAAAATGGTACCAGCACCAAGTATTTAATCGATCGTCCGTCGTTTTTAAATAAGATTGACTCTGGGCTGCGAATAGTCCTTGAGGGTTGACAACCTTACAAGAAGTTCTATATTTTCCTTCTGGCAAGTTAGCAGCACTTACAGCAAAATAGACTTTTTTCTTTTGCTTCAAAGACCAGAAATCTCGAGTTTTTGTCGATTCTAGTTCGTCAGTTAACATCACTTGAATCTGAGGATTTAACTTTACTGCGTTGATTACTGGTTTGAGATTGACTGCTGTTTGAGGTTCGGGAAATTTCCCGAACAAAGGAATAAAGATAGCAGCAATTGCTGTTAATAATCCGACTGATATCAGTGCGAGTTTTGACTTGTTACGCTGCTGAACTACCTCTAGAGGAATCAAAGCATTGAGGGCAGCATCCGCCGAAGGATAGCGGTGTTTGAAATTAGGTTCCACCATTTTTTGCAGCCAGTCAAGAAACTCTGGAGTTAGCTGCGGCAAGCGATCTTTAAAATTAATCCGCCCGGTATCGTCCATCAAACTGCCAACTTCGGTAGAATTGATGCCGATTAGCAAGCAAATTAGCGTCGCGCCGAGACTGTATAAATCCGATGCAACAGTTAGCTGCCGATTGAACATTTGTTCTGGCGGCATAAAGCCCAAAGTGCCTTTAACAACGCTGCTGGCGGCCACTTCTCCCCCGCCGATTCTAGCAAATCCGAAATCGACAAGGCTAACATTCATCCGGTCATTTACTAAGATATTTTCGGGTTTTAAATCTCTGTGGATGACTGGCGGAACCCGATTTTGCAGGTATTTGAGTATTTCTAAAACAGAGATAGCAATTTGCTTGATTTGTTCGGGCTTCCAGCGGTTAGAATTTGCCAAGGAAGGGGCATTTTTGTATTCTTGCACCATGCAGAAACCCGATGCAGTTGGGAAGGAATCTAAATAGCGGGGAATGCTAGGATAGTCGAGTTCTCGCAAAATCTGAATTTCTTGTCCGCAGGCTTGATATTGAGCCCAATTAGCGCCTGTTTGGGCAAATTGAAATTGTTTGACGGCGACGGAACGTTTGGTATTAATTTCGGTAGCGAGATAAGTAACTCTACCGCCAGCGCGATTGTGTCCGAGTTCGCGGGTTATTTGATAGCCGTAGTTGGAAAAGTCAGGAAAAGCATTCATAGGTAAATAGTTGATAGTTAGTAGTTGAGAGTTGTGATAGTTAATAGCGAGGTTTTTAAGAGTTGGATTTAAAGCGAACTCTCGAAACAATCCGTTAACAACAGGCAGGAATGCAGACTCTTAATGTTTGGTAAGGTTTTTAGTGAGGACTTCAGTCATTGAGGTTGAAAGTCCTTGCTGCGAACAATTTTTTACGGTTTAATTAAATTTTGTCGGCATTTGCGATAGTTGGCAAGCATTCTTTTTGGTTGAAAAACGAGCGAGTCAATTAACGGAATTCCCGTGACGGCTAGAGATGTTATTATCGTTCCTCCTACAACTAATATTTCTCTGGGTTCAACCCCGGCTAAGTGAGATTTTAACTTTAAAAAGTTTATAAATGCTACTGACAAACTCATACAAAATCCGGCAGTAAGAAAAGCTCTTTTGGTAGCATCTACTTCAAGAATTTGTCTGGCTATCTGCTGGTCAATCAGCTTATTAAATACCGAAGTGACTATCTTGTAAATCAGGGATGCCAGCGCTAAAATCAAGACGACGCTAAAGCTATTAGCATACAAGGAAAATGATAAAAGCAGCATAATAACTGCTACTATCGTAACATTTTTGATCGTAACATTCGTAATCCTTTCTCCTAGTATTAAGGCTCCAAGTAAAGTGACTGCGAGCGAAACCAGCACTGACCCAGCATACACAAAACCCATTAATTTATAATCGATCGTACCCTTCGCGACATCAAAAACAATACTGGTTAATATGCTGCTAATAACATGATAAAATATCAATCCTATTAACCCTCCACATAAAGCTAGAAACCAATTAAAATCATATTTGTTTGATTGGGCTGTAATAGCGATTTCGGCGACTAAAAATCCCAAGAAGCCACTCGTAAGACTGATGGGAAGCATGATAGTAGTAGTCCCCGAATACAAAAAGATGTCAACCTGCGGATCGACGACGAAACCATAATCAATCCAGTCAACTATCAAAACTGTTAACAGCAAACAGCACATAAAACTTGCTAATATCAAACAGAACATAAAAATCAGCCTGAATACCGACAAAAAATTAGTTTTTTGCGGTACGGGCAGCGGGGCTGTTGTAGCTTGCAATTCTATTGTATGAGTTTCGGGTTCAGAATTTGCGCGCAAGATGATTTGGCGGTTGTAAGTTTGATTTTCCAGCAATTTGCTCGTATCGACTGCGATTTTGCACTCGATATTATTGCTTTCAAATGCCTGCGGTTCAAAGGAGATCCAAGAGTGGTCGTAGGGCGTATGGGGCGGATCGTTCGGATGCGGCGCGACTTCCCACCGGCCACAAAGTATTGTATCGGGAATTGGGTTGCTAATGTCAATCGTCCCTGTTAAGATTTCTCCATATTCAGTAGCTGTGAATTGAATGCGATCGCGCCTAATTATCACTTTCGGCAAGCTGCGGACATCCAAAGATTCTAGTGCAGTTAAAGCATCAGCCGCCGACTGATATCTATCTTGAATTCTCGGCGCTACCATCCTTTCCAGCCAATTCATCCAACCCTGCTGCAACGGCGGTACTAAATGCCGAAAATGAATGCCATAATTAGCATCAATTAAATTACCGACATCCGCAGATTTTGTCCCAGTTAACCAACAAATGAGCGTTATCCCCAAGCCGTAAAGATCCGAGGCTTTGGTTAATTCTCGGTTGAACATTTGCTCCGGTGGCATAAATCCCATCGTACCTTTGACAACGCTGCTGGCGGCGATATTTCCACCTCCTAGCCGCGCAAAACCGAAGTCTACTAAATAAACATTGAGTTCGTCATCTATTAACAAGTTTTCCGGTTTGATGTCGCGGTGAATTATCGGCTGTTTCTGAGCTTGCAAGTAAACTAAAATCTCTAAAGTGGCGATCGCAATTTGTTTAATATCCGGCGGCGAAAAAGTCCGGGCGACAGCAGATTCGGCATTTTTGTATTCCTGCACCATGCAGAAACCGCTGTCAGTCTGGAAAGAATCGAGATAGCGCGGAATGCCAGGAAGATCCAGATTTTGCAAAACTTTAATTTCTTGTTCGTAAGCTTCGTATTCTGCCCAGCTAGCACCTAATTGGGCAAATTGAAATTGCTTAATTACAACGGATTGTTTTGTATTAATTTTTGTGGCGAGATAGGTGACGCGACCGCCCAAACTGTTGTATCCGAGTTCGCGACTTATTTGATAGCCATGTTGGGAAAAGTCAGGAAAAGCGTTCATAGGTAATTACTATGGTTGGTAGTAAGGACTTTAGTCCTGAAGCCGTTATCTTATAAGGACTAAAGTCCTTACTAAGAACGAAACGATCGCTCCTACAAACATAACTTTTTTGAAAAAAGGCGGCAAGTGTGATAGGATTTGATTTCGCGATCGGTTCTAGCGGGGAGCAGTCGCTAGAGGAAACGGGGAAAGTTCGGTGCAAGTCCGGCGCTGTCCCGCAACTGTAATGAAACCGTTGTGGTTTCTAAAGTCAGAATGCCCGCCGATATCTAACTCACTTTTGAACGCATCTGCGAGGTACGGATGATGGATGGAATTAATGCGACTGTACGCACAAAGCACAGTCTATTTGTTTGCACTGCTTGCGCTAGTGTTTGGAAAAACGGCAAGCGCGAAGGCAAAAGCGGCGGCCAACAATTCATGGAAAATTTGTCGCAACTCGCTAAAAATTGGGAGTTTTCTGATAAGTTTGAGATTCAAGAGGTTGAGTGCATGAGTGCTTGCAGTCACTCTTGTGCGGTGTCTTTTGCTGCGGTAGGAAAGTACACTTATCTGTTTGGCGATTTACCAGCAAATGAGTCGGAAAGCGTCGAGGCTGTACTCGAATGCGCGGGTCAATACTATGCTAAACCCGACGGTTTGTTGCCTTGGTCTGAGCGTCCTCAAGCTCTGAAAAAAGGCGTTTTAGCGAAGATTCCACCGCTTCCTAATTAGAGTTTTTCTTGTTTTTAGGATCGGCCCCTTGGTGACAACTTAACGTTCAACCCACCGTCTCTCTTGTTTTTATCGAAATCTAGATACCCCCTAACCCCCCTTAATAAGGGGGGGACCAGAAATATTCTCAAAGTCCCCCTTATTAAGGGGGATTTAGGGGGATCTAGACTTGGCCGAAAAGCGACTTTTATTGTAGGCTTCAGTCTTAAGTTGTCACCTACTATCTCTGCCTGGTAACACATACCTAGAGGCTGTGCCTCCTATTAAAACCGATCTTTTATTCCAGCGAGGGAGAGCCTCTAGATCGGTATTCCCAGGCAGAGCCTGGGAACTAGATATCCCATTACCAAATCAGCACAAAATTATCAATGCACAAAATTCCTGTTACTGTCATCACTGGTTTTCTCGGCAGCGGCAAAACTACCTTAATTCGCCACTTATTGCAAAATAATCAAGGTCGCCGCATTGCTGTTCTGGTCAACGAATTTGGCGAAATTGGAATTGACGGAGAACTGCTGCGCGATTGTCAAGTTTGCGACGAAGAAGAAAATGTCAGCAGCAATATTGTAGAACTAACAAATGGTTGTCTTTGCTGCACTGTTCAGGAGGAATTCTTGCCGACTATGCAGGAATTGTTGAAGCGTAGAGAACAAATTGATTGTATTGTAATAGAGACTTCTGGCCTCGCACTTCCTAAACCTTTAATTCAAGCTTTTCGCTGGCCGGAAATTCGCACGGGTGCTACTGTAGACGGTGTTGTTGCTGTTGTCGATTGCGAAGCTATTGCTAGCGGTACTTTTGTCGGTGATATTGATGCTTTGATGGCACAGCGACAGGCTGATGATAGTTTGGATCACGAAACTCCGATCGAGGAATTGTTTGAAGACCAGTTAGCCTGTGCCGATATGGTACTTTTAACGAAGGTCGATCGCGTAGATGCGGAAACTCACAAGAAAGTCCAAAGCTGGTTGCAGCAAGAGTTGCGTCCGAGTGTGAAAATTGTGCCCTGCAAAGGTGGCGAAATTAACCCTGATGTGCTTATGGGATTTAATGCGGCGGTTGAGGATGATTTGGAGTCTCGCCCCAGTCACCACGATGCTGAGGAGGAACACGAACACGATGATGATATTAACTCGACTTACTTTATTGCCGATCGCGAATTTGAACCTGAAGCTTTGGTGAAAAAACTGCAATCCTTGATGCAGCAGGAGGAAATCTATCGGATTAAAGGGTTTGTGGCGGTTCCCAAGAAACCGATGAGGATGGTGTTGCAAGGTGTGGGTTCGCGGATAGAATATTTTTACGATCGCCCTTGGCAACCTTCTGAACTCCGCCAAACCAAATTAGTGCTGATCGGTCGAGAGTTAGAGCGCGATCGAATTGCAGCTATGATTAACAATTAATTGTCATCTGAGAGGGGCGGGTTTATCGATATTTTGAATTGCAGCAAATATTATTGGTAAAACTTGCCCCGACAAGCTCTGACAAACAATTTATTAACATTATTTAATATTGTGGGCGCTGCCAGCAGGTCTGGTGTACAATAGCGATAATGGTTATCATTGTACAATAATCGAGGTCAAGTATGGTGACTGCTGGGGCGATCGAATCAGTTCCTGTTACCGTTCTCACAGGCTATTTAGGTGCAGGCAAAACTACGCTGCTCAACCGCATTTTAACACAGGAACACGGCAAAAAAGTTGCAGTCATCGTCAACGAATTTGGCGAAGTAGGCATCGACAACCAACTCATAATTGATGCCGATGAAGAAATTTTTGAGATGAACAACGGCTGCATTTGCTGTACAGTCCGAGGCGATTTAATTCGGATTATCGGCAACTTAATGAAGCGGCGAGACAAATTCGACCACATAGTCATTGAAACCACAGGTTTAGCCGACCCAGCACCCGTAATTCAAACCTTTTTTGTAGACGAAGATATGCGGGAAAAATTAGTGCTAGATGCAGTTGTCACCGTAGTCGATGCCAAACACATCTGGCAGCACTGGGACGCAGACGAAGCTCAAGAACAAATTGCCTTTGCTGATGTAGTTTTGCTCAACAAAACTGATTTAGTTACAGAGGAAGAATTAGCAAAATTAGAAAAGCGAATTCGCGCCATGAATGCAATGGCTAAAATTCACCCTACCCGCAACGCTGAATTAGAAATGGATGCTTTGTTGGGCATCAAAGCATTTGATTTGAACCGGGCCTTAGAAATCGAACCAGACTTTTTGGGCGAACACACTCACGAACACGACGAAACTGTTACTTCCGTCGCAATAGTAGAATCTGGCGCTATTGACCGCAACAAATTCAGCGATTGGATGGAGGAATTGTTGCGAACTCAAGGCCCGAATATCTTTCGGACAAAAGGAATTTTGAATGTTGCCGCAGACAACAAGCGATTTGTTTTCCAAGGAGTACACATGGTGTTTGATGGCCGACCGGATAGACCTTGGAAAGCCACCGAAACTCCGAAAAATGAACTCGTATTCATCGGCCGCAACTTAAACGAAAATCAATTGCGAGAGGATTTCCGTCGGTGTCTAGTTTAAAAAGTAGCGAACAAACCCTGAAATTTCACGCCGCAGCCATGCTGTCTGACTACGTAACTGCTGTTACTTGGTCGCGGGATGGCACAACTTTAGGAGTCTGTTCTGCGGCAGGCGAAGTGATGCTGGCGAAAGTAGGGGCAGTTAATGAATTGTCATTGCAAACGCTACAAACTGCCACGGGTAAATCAGCCGATTGCTTGTCTTTTTCCCGCGACAGCCAATTCCTAGCTGCTGGCGGACAAGATGGAAAAGTGCGAATTTGGCGCGTTAATTCTGGGGAATTAATTGCTGATTTGGATAACCAGCGCGTTTGGGTTGATAAGTTAGCTTGGAGTCCCAACTGCAACCAGTTAGCTTTCAGTATGGGTCGCTACGTTCAAGTATGGAATGTTGAGGATAATGTTGTGGAAGTAACGCTGAATTTCGAGTCATCATCTATACTCGATTTAGCATGGCATCCGATGGTTCAATATCTGGCAGTTAGCGGCTATAAAGGCGTCAAAGTTTGGCATGGCGAAGACTGGGACGAAGACCCGGAAATTTTATCAGTACCCTCCGCAACAGGTGCAGTTTCTTGGTCGCCACAAGGGGAATATTTAGCTTGCGGCAATATGGACAATACTCTAATTGTTAATGAATGGGGCAATTTTGAACCGTGGGTAATGCAGGGTTTTCCGGGGAAGGTTCGGCAGTTAGCTTGGTCGGATAAAACTAATTCTTTGGGTGCGCCTTTGTTAGCTGCTGCGAGTTCTGAAGGTATTTCAGTGTGGGAAAAACACGCTGATGAAAGTATCGGTTGGGATTCTTGGGGGTTAGAACTGCATGAAAAAGTGGTAAATGCGATCGCGTTTCAACCTAACACATTTTTATTAGCTTCCGCAGCCGCAGACGGTCAAGTTTGTTTGTGGTCTGAAGCAGCACAATTGCTGCAAATTCTAGAAGGTGCAGAAGGGGGTTTTTCCTGTTTGGCATGGCATCCCGAAGGCCAGTTTCTGGTCGCTGGTGGCTGTGGAGGCGAATTGCTGGTTTGGTCATAAATCTATGGGCGGCAAAGAGTTCGGGCTGAGCAAGCTGTTATAGTCATTTCAAATAAGTATGAGACACTCTTTCTGCACAATAAGCACGAATAACTTCATCAAGAGATGTGCCAG
>NZ_JAUBQB010000048.1:0-53378 GCF_036701035.1 Microcoleus sp. Pol7_B2
TGCACGCTAACTTACTCTCCATTTTTGGAAACAATACCTAATTTACCAGGGTTTGAGCCTTAACTGAACCGTATTGGCCCATAAAAGCCGATAATGAACAGGCAAGATGCCTGTTCCACAATTATTTACTTATCGCGTCCAAGCCAGCCAGCGATTAAACAAATTTTTCACAAACGGAGTCAAACGAGTGCGATTGTAAGCATCTCCCGCTTTCCGAATTGCATCAGCTTGTGTCGGATACGGGTGAATTGTGCTAGCAATTTTTCCTAAACCAATATTGTTAACCATTGCTAAAGTAATTTCGCTAATCATATCCCCAGCGTGTCGCGCTACAATAGTTGCACCTAATATTTTATCGCTGCCTTTTTTGACGTGAATTTTCACAAATCCTTCCTCTTCGCCGTCAATAATTGCCCGATCGACTTGACTGAAAGGAATTAAAAATGTATCGATATCAATGCCTTTTTCCTTAGCCTCGTGTGCCCCAATTCCGACGCGCGCAATTTCCGGGTTTGTGTAAGTACACCAAGGTATCGTCAAAGCGCTGAGCTTTTTGCGTCCGAAAAATAGAGTATTTTGAATTACCATTCTCGCGGCAAAATCAGCAGCGTGAGTAAATTTATGTTTCATGCAAATATCGCCTGCGGCATAAATGCGGGGATTAGTAGTTTGCAAGTTGTCGTTGACACATACGCCCGTATGTGTATCATACTCGACGCCGACAGCCTCCAGATTCAATCCTTCGACGTTAGGCGATCGCCCTGTACTCACAATAATTTCATCTACTGTTACCGATGCTTCCTTACCTTGAGATTTATAATAAATTACTTTGCCTGCATTTGTTTTCTCAACGCGCTCTATTGTGGATTCTAGTATTAGTTGAATTTCTTCGCGTACAAAAGCCTGCTGCACGATTTTAGCCGCATCCGCATCTTCTTTGTCTAAAATCTGAGCATTTTTGTGCAGCAATACGACTTCCGAACCCAGCCGCCGAAAGGCTTGACCCAATTCGCAGCCAATCGGCCCTGCGCCAATTACTGCCAAACGCTGAGGTCTTTCTGTGAGGTTAAAGACAGTTTCATTTGTCAGATATCCAGCTTCCTGCAAGCCGGGAATTTGCGGTTGTAGCGCCCTTGCACCTGTGGCAATTACTGCTTTTTTAAACCGGAGAGTTTGACCTGCAACTTCTACTGTATTATTGCTAGTAAAACGACCAGAACCTAAAAAAACATCAACTCCTAATTTGTACTGGTAGCGTTCAACAGAATCAACATCGCTGATTCCTGCCCTGATGCGGCGCAGCCGTTCCATCACAGCGGCAAAATCCACTTCTACACTGTCAGAAACATTAACTCCAAATTTACTTGCTTCCCAGAGATCGCCGACAGTGCGAGACGATCGAATTAAAGATTTTGAAGGCACGCAACCGACATTCAAACAGTCGCCGCCCATTAAATGTTTTTCAATCAAAGCAACTTTCGCGCCCAAACCTGCGGCACCGGCAGCAACAATTAATCCGGCGGGTCCTGCGCCAATTACTACTAAATTATAAGAACTAGCTGGCTGGGGATTTACCCAATCGGAGGGATGCAAATAGGAAACTAATTTCTGGTTGTGTTCGTCCATTGGGGGGACTATTACGCGATCGACTTTTGACTGCGACATTCGCAAATTCTCCTAATTAAATACTTTCTTCCAAAGCTTTGCTGGCTATGCTAGTGATAAAGACAGTAACAGCAACTATAGCAAGAAAACTGATAGTATTAATCAACCATTTTATGGCGGCATCTTGAGGACTTGCATACACAGTTTCGGTGCCTATCGCAGCAACCTCTCCCACCAAAGAACCCGAGTAAACGTACATAATTGTACCCGGTATCATCCCAAAGGAACCCAGCACGTAATCTTTCAAAGAAACCTGAGTAATTCCCAGAGCGTAATTCAATAAATTGAAAGGAAATAAAGGACAAAGACGAGTCAAAAAAACTATTTTTAATCCTTGTTGGGAAACTGCGCGATCGAGAGCTTTAAACTTGGGGTGAGATTCCATATATTTTACCACGCGATCGCGGCACAAATAGCGCCCGATCGCAAAAGCAAATACAGCACCTAAAATGGACGCCGCAAATACGTAAACTGAACCCCACCACAAACCAAAAATCGCCCCCCCTCCCAGCGTCAGTACCGAACCCGGTACAAACAGCACAGTAGCCAAGTTATAAGTAGCTACAAAAGCCACCGGCCCCCACCACCCTAACTCCTCGATCCGCATTAACAGAGTTCTCAAAACATCTTGAACGTAGGCAGATCTAGTTGCTACAATCAAGAGAGCCAGCAAAATTGCGATCGAAAAAAACAACACTATGCGTTTAAATTTTACCCTAGCATAATCTTGGATTCGTTCTTTTGCCATGATTCACCCGCAAAGATTTATCAGCATTATACTCCAAACTTAAATTATTACTGTAAACTAGCCTAAAAGCGATTGTCATGACACCAAAAGCCCAACTTCCAATTCCCGAACATTTTGACCCCAAAAAAGTAGGCGAAGTCTGGCGAGTCCCCTACCGAGAACGAGCCGCCCAAGCGAAAGATTGGGCAAGTCAGCACAGCATTCAGCCAGCATCCAGCGACAAAAACCGCATTTGTTTGCTGATAATTGATGCCCAAAATACCTTTTGTTTGCCCGAATTTGAACTATTTGTTGGCGGGCGTTCCGGTAGCGGCGCAGTTGATGACAACCTGCGGCTGTGCGAATTTATTTACCGCAATTTAAATGCAATTACAACCATTGCGCCGACAATGGACACCCACACCGCCATGCAAATTTTTCATCCAATCTTTTGGATCGACGAAGCAGGCGAACACCCCCTACCAGCCGCAACTTCTATTACACTCGAAGATGTCCAAAAAGGCATTTGGAAAGTCAATCCCGCCATCGCCCACAGCATCAGCGGGGCTAATTTCTCAGCACTGGAAAAACAGGCTTGCCACTACGTCAAAAAACTCAGCGACGATGGGAAATATCCCCTGACAATTTGGCCCTATCACTCGATGCTGGGTGGCATCGGACACGCCCTGGTTTCTGCGGTGGAAGAAGCAGTATTTTTTCATACTATAGCCCGCAACAGCCAAGCACTTTTTGAAATCAAAGGCGGGAATCCACTGACAGAAAACTATTCGGTTTTGCGGCCGGAAGTTTTAGATGGATTCGACGGCAATCCGATTGCGGAAAAGAATGCTAAGTTTATTGATAAATTACTCGATTTTGATGCAGTAATTATTGCCGGACAAGCCAAAAGTCACTGCGTTGCTTGGACAATTGATGATTTGTTAACGGAAATTTTGGCGCGAGATCCGAATTTGGCAAAGAAGGTTTATTTGCTGGAAGATTGCACTTCGCCTGTGGTTGTTCCGGGTGTTGTTGATTTTACGGAACAAGCAGATGCAGCTTATCAAAAATTTGCGGCGGCGGGAATGAATATTGTCCAATCTACTCAGTTAATTCTGGGCGATTAAAGACGCTTGTTTTCTGTTGGGTTTTTCAGTGCCAAAAAAGTATACATTATCAATCCTAGGCGATAATTTTTGTTTGCTTGGCACTCTGCTGCGATCGCATTTAACTGATTACTTATGATATCATATCCGATAAATCACTTCCGAGAGAAGCGTAGTTAAGGAGTTTCCCGATGACTGAAAGCGAAATTTATAGTGTTGTTTTGTTTCGGGATGCGAGTGTGCAAGCAATTTCAAAACTCTCTGTGGGCATCGCCACGACTATTCTGAGCACAGTTGTCACTGCAACCCAAGCCTACGCAGTTCCCGTAACCTACGATTTCACCATCACTGTTACCAAAGGCGGTTTAGCGGGCAATTCATTCAACGGTTCTTTCAGCTACGATGATGCCAAATTGAAGGGAACGGGAGTAGAAGAATTGGGAATTACTGACGGATTAACGACCTGCCTAAATTACCTTGGACGCACTTATCGCGAAACCGATGATACCAGTTATCCTACCTTTCCCACACTCAGATTTGAGGATGGCAAGATCACGCAACTAAACTTTTGGATTCAGCCGAATCAGCGAGTTAATTGGTGGAATTTACCTGGATGGGAAGTCAAGCTGTCTGAGCCTAAAATGGGCGATTCAACTGTTCCCAATTGTCAAAAACGGTGAGGCGTAGCCAAGGTGCGATCGACGGTAAAAATATAGGAGGAATTAGATGCAACTGCCTACGCTTACGGTAATTTCATGCAGCCACGCTACCAAGGTGCGATCGTCGATCATCTGCTGGGGCGATCGAATTTTTGCGATCACTATCAACGAATGACTCAAAGATTGTTTGAAAAAACCGCATGATTCCTCTTCCCTGTCGGTCAAGAGTTCCTCAGCAGTTGACGATTTTCCATAACTATTTCCCATCCAGTCTGGGGACTTCTTGCAAAAAACTGCCGCTCAACATTAATTCAGTCATCCGGTCTAACTTACCGCTGACTTTTAATTTTTTATCTGTTTGAAAGCGCTCGATATTTGCTTTTAAATCGCCGCTATTATATCCTAATTTACTCAAATAGTCCATAGCTTGTTTGTCACTTAACCAGATATCCGCAGAACGAAAAATCGGCACGTATTCCTCCCGCCAAATCTGGGCAAAAGTTGCCCTATCTAAATAGAAAATCCTGCCCCGCGCCGGGTCTCCAATTGCAGCAATACTGTCATTCATTCCCAGCAAAGCCACCGCGTGCGGTAGCTTCCGAGGGCCGTCAAACAGCCAAACTGCTAGCACTCCGGGGCGATTAATTTGCTGAATTTGCTCCCAAGTCGGCGCCAGTTCGATCGCATTTACGCCCAAAGCTCTTGCTGCTATAATTAACTGGGGCATCGAAGTTCCCAAGCGACTCGTCCCGGCAAAACGCGCTACACTCGATTCCGTCGCATCGATTCCCCAACGCCTTAACACTGTTGCTAGGGCCGCCGGCGCGCAACTGCTGTTAGATGTTTGCCGAAATACACCGTTGGGCTGCAAATTATCTATTAAATCCGCGTAAATTGGCGCCATAAAATAGTTTTCAGCGCCTGTAAATCCTCCCCATCCCAGCAAGCAAATTAAAATTACTGCGATTACTTGGGGTCGCGCTGTCAACCAACTTATACTAAACCCAATACCGCAGACTCCCATCAGCATCACTCTGAGCAAAGTCCAAGTAACTCGCATCCCGTGAAAGCGCCACTCGATCGGCAAAACAGGCATTTGAGGCATATTTAGAGCCAGTAGCAGCAAGGCAATATAAAAACCCAAAAACAGCAGGGCGATCGAATTTCTGCCCTTAAACAAATCATTAGCCGTCACTCCAGATCGAACTAACACCCGCCCGAACCGCATTCCCCAGACAAACAGCACCGAACCCAGCACCAACGTCACTACTATTTCCATGAACTCAAAATTGTGTTGCTTAACTAGGTTTTAACACGCTCTGCGATCGACTTGAACCCCAATCAAAAGTGGGAAAGAGGAAGAGTGAGAGAGAGGAAGAGTGGGGGAGAGAATTTGATGATGTTTGGGTTTCGTTCCTGAATTTATCGCTACAATCGAATAAACAGGATTTATCCAAAATCGGAGCAGGTAAAACAACCCTTAATTCTCAAGCCTTTGACCTGCATAGCTTGCTCTATATTAAGTTTTTCAGGTTTTTCTTGATGAGTCTGAGTCAATGGTTGAGAATGAGATAATTCCGCTACCTAACCCAACAGGAGATATTGCCATGTTTGCCAACTTAAAGCTGAGAAACCGGAGGCGACTCGGATATGCAGTTCCCATTGCTTTGAAGGGGATTAATTTGTTTTTTTTAAAGACAGGAAAAATTTAAGATGATTAACTTCAAAGCCACCAAATTAAGAGATCGTATTCTGTGGGGATATTCCCTACCAATTTTGCTTTCAGTTGGAGCAGCTACTTTGGTTTTTTTTAATGCTAAAGAAGTAGAAGGAAAAGCAAAAATTCTCAATAATTCTAATGCTATTGTTATAGGTTTAAAAGATCTTGAGCTGGGATTTTCAGGTATGCAGAAAGCGGCTCGCGGCTATTTTTTGGCACAAGAGAGTGATTTTTTAACTGAATACAATGAACAGGTAAACAGCTTTGACTACTTCTATCAAGATTTACTTAAGCGGGTTCAAAACCCGAAGCAGCTCCAGCGGCTAGATGAAATGAATGTATTACAAGATCAGATAGACCAAGGCTATAGACAAGCGTTTTCTTTGGTTGATCAAGGTAAGCGAGACGATGGACTTAACTTGTGGAAGACACAAATTGTACCAAAGCTTCGTCAGGTTGATGCTATAGCTAAGGAGTTTCAAAGCACCCAGGAACAAATTTTGGCTGACAGAGAAAAAGAGCAAATTCAAGCTTTGCAGTTCCTGACTACAGTCGTGATTTTAAGCACGGCTTTAGCTGCACTTACGGCAATTGCGATCGCTCTGTGGATTGCTTCAGGCATTGCAAAGACAATGAATCAGTCAGTCAATATGATTGTTAGTTCTTCCACAGAGATTGCGGCCACAGTTGAACAACAGGAACGCACAGCCGCACAGCAATCGAGCTCTGTAAATCAAACTACAATCACAATGGATGAGTTGGGCGCGGCTTCCCAACAATCAGCCCAGCAAGCCCAAGCGGGTGCGGAATCTGCACGGCAAGCTTTAAAGATCACTGAAAAAGGAACCTTAGCAGTGGAGCAAACACTGGAATCGATGATAATATTGAAAGAAAATGTCGGGGCGATCGCGGCACAAATTCTGCAATTGAGCCAACAAACCCATCAGATTGGCAATATCTCTACTGATGTCACAGATTTAGCAAATCAAACAAATATGCTGGCACTGAATGCCTCAGTAGAAGCAGTCCGGGCGGGCGAAAACGCCAAAGGTTTTACTGTCATAGCCACAGAAATCCGCAAACTAGCAGATAAAAGTAAGAAATCAGCCGAGAAAATTAACCGCCTAGTCGATGATATCAAGAATGCGATAAATTCCACTGTAACGGTGACAAAGGAAGGTACTAAAACAGTAGAAGAAGGAACCAAAATCAGTCAAGAAACGGCAGCAGCTTTCTCGGAAGTAGCAAATGCTGTTAACAATGTGGTATTGAACAATCAACAAATTTCTCTAACGGCTCAACAACAAGCAGTTGCTATTAAACAAGTAGTGGATACTATGAACACCCTCAACCTATCGGCAAAAGAAACAGCTAGTGGTATTAGTCAAACCAAAGTAGGCACTCAACAATTGAACGATGCAGCCCAAAATCTCAATTCAATTGTCTAAAGGGTGCTCAGTGTTTTGGACTAAGAGACTAGCAATTGATAGCATTGAGTCATGAATTGAGCTGGCAGCCCTCACAGCTTGTCAAACCTGCGGCATTGAAGTCAAAACGATCGCAGGCGAGTGCATCGCCAAAGCCAGGGCAAGGGAATTTCTGCCCTTAAACAAATCCTCTTCTGTAACGGACGATCGAACAAACACGCGCCCGAAACGCATTCCCTAGACTAACAGCGCCGAACCCAGCACCAGGGTCACTACTATTTCTATAAGTTCGGAATATGCTCGCTTAACTAGGTTTTAACACGCTCTGCGATCGACTTGAACCCCAATCAATAGTGGGAGAGAAGAAGAGTGGGGAAGAGTATTTGACGATGTTTGGGTTTGGTTCCTGAATTTCCCGCTACAATCGAATAAACAGGATTTATCCACAATCGAAGCAGGCAAAACAACCCTTAATTCTAAACGCTTGACCTGCATCGCTTGCTCGACATTAAGTTGGGTCAGATTTTGGTTGATGAGTTTGAGTCAATGGTTGAGTTAGTAAAGCAAGGAAAGCAAAAAAAAGCGCTGGAAGTTTTTCCCACGAAAAAAGGGGCATTAATTATGAATTAGTATTAGGGATTAAATAACTACTTGGGGGAAAAATAGCAGGAAATTATTGATGCTGCAACTTACCCACAAAAGTCAACAACCAATCAAGGAGTACAAACTGAAATGTGGCAAAATATTATTCGGCTTAGTAAAGTAGTTCCGTTGGGCTTCGGCTCCATTTTTTTGTTAATGATTAGCATCGGATTTTCGACTAAATTGAGTATGGATAATTTAGCAGAAGCTATTGAGTGGCAAACGCACACTTATGTAGTCAAGACAAATTTGCAAGCCCTAGAAAAAGATTTAGTGGATGCTGAAACAGGACAGCGGGGGTTTATCTTCGCTGGAAAGGAGGAATTTTTAGAACCTTACAAAAAGGGGACAGTCGCCTTTTATAAAACAGTAAATGAGACAAGAGAGTTAATAAAAGATAACCCTGAACAACTGAAAAATATGGAGGAACTTGAAAATTTGGGTCAGCAAAAACTAGATGAATTAGCGGAAAGTATATCCCTGAAAAGGGCTGGGAAAGAACCAGAGCTAAGAGCCTTGGTGATTTCAGGTAAAGGCAAGATATTTATGGATGAAATCCGGTATAAGCTGGCAGAAATGCTTAAGGTAGAAGATACTCTACTGGTTCAACGAACAAAATTAGCAAAACAGTCGGAGCAATTAGCGACGATGGTTTCTATAGGAGGTACAGTTGTTGCTGTAGTCTTGGGTTCCTTTATTGTATTATTTATTTCAAATAAAATTATCCGACCAATCAATCAGGTAGCAAATACGATCGCCAGTTCTTCCACAGAGATTGCGGCCACAGTTGAACAGCAGGAACGCACAGCCGCACAGCAATCGAGTTCTGTAAATCAAACTACAATCACAATGGATGAGTTGGGCGCGGCTTCCCAACAATCAGCCCAGCAAGCCCAAGCGGGTGCGGAATCTGCACGGCAAGCTTTAAAGATCACTGAAAAAGGAACCTTAGCAGTGGAGCAAACACTGGAATCGATGATAATATTGAAAGAAAATGTCGGGGCGATCGCGGCACAAATTCTGCAATTGAGCCAACAAACCCATCAGATTGGCAATATCTCTACTGATGTCACAGATTTAGCAAATCAAACAAATATGCTGGCACTGAATGCCTCAGTAGAAGCAGTCCGGGCGGGCGAAAACGCCAAAGGTTTTACTGTCATAGCCACAGAAATCCGCAAACTAGCAGATAAAAGTAAGAAATCAGCCGAGAAAATTAACCGCCTAGTCGATGATATCAAGAATGCGATAAATTCCACTGTAACGGTGACAAAGGAAGGTACTAAAACAGTAGAAGAAGGAACCAAAATCAGTCAAGAAACGGCAGCAGCTTTCTCGGAAGTAGCAAATGCTGTTAACAATGTGGTATTGAACAATCAACAAATTTCTCTAACGGCTCAACAACAAGCAGTTGCTATTAAACAAGTAGTGGATACTATGAACACCCTCAACCTATCGGCAAAAGAAACAGCTAGTGGTATTAGTCAAACCAAAGTAGGCACTCAACAATTGAACGATGCAGCCCAAAATCTCAATTCAATTGTCTAAAGGGTGCTCAGTGTTTTGGACTAAGAGACTAGCAATTGATAGCATTGAGTCACGAATTGAGCTGGCAGCCCTCACAGCTTGTCAAACCTGCGGCATCCAAGTCAAAACGATCGCAGGCGACTGCATCGCCAAAGCCAGGGCGAGGGAATTTCTGCCCTTAAACAAATCCTCTTTTGTAACGGACGATCGAACAAACACCCGCCCGAAACGCATTCCCCAGGCTAACAGTACCGAACCCAGCACCAGCGTCACAAGTATTTCCGTCAACTCAAAATTTTGTTGCTTAAACTAGGGTTTTAACATTTATGCGATCGTCCGTGGGGAAGCGGAGGAGGAGGAGGAGAGTGGGGGAGTGACAGCATTTTTCTTTTGCCTCCTGCCTTCTTCCCTCTTTCTTCAACCACACCTAAAATTGGCAAAATGTCAAGGGATTTTATCGACTTTTCCCCACTTTAGCCACCAAGTCCCAAACAAGATTTAGCGCCGGAAAAAATCCCCCAAATTTCTTGCCACAAACGGCCACATCGGTTGTAATATAGATGTAAGTCACAGCCCGTTAAAGTAATCAACCAACAATTAAGCCGCTCAATATATTCACGCTCCAACGAGCGATGAATTGTATTGAGCGTGCCTATTAAGGAGCGATCAAAGCTCGTCAGACACCCCAAATATTCAGGAAGAATCATGCCATCAAGATCCGCCAACGATGTAGACGTAGCAGAGCAATATTGGCACTACCTAGAAATATCCAAGGTTGCAACTATCTTAGAAACCAACCTGGAAAGCGGTTTAGAACCGACAGAAGCCAACCATCGCCAACAGAAATTCGGGCCCAACGAACTAACGGTTAAAGCAGCGAAACCAGCCTGGTTAAAATTTATCCTGCAATTTAACCAACCCCTCCTGATCATCTTGCTGAGTGCAGGTTTAATCAAAGCAGTGATCGGAGAATGGCTAAACGCTAGCGTAATTTGGGGCGTAACAACCACCAACGCTACTATTAGTTTCATCCAAGAAGCTGGAGCCGAGAAAAAAATTGAAGCCCTAGCCCAAGCTGTCACCACCGAAGCCACAGTCATTCGGGGCGGCAAAAAATTAAGAATTCCCTCCAAAGAACTCGTAGTCGGTGACTTAGTAATCCTGAGTTCCGGCGACAAAGTACCGGCAGACTTGCGCTTAGTGAAAGTGCGCGACTTGCAAATTGACGAATCGGGACTCACCGGGGAATCAGTTGCTGTCGAAAAAGAATTAGGACCATCTGGAGACATAGTTCTACCAAAAGAAACGCCGCTAGCAGAACGGGATAACATGGCCTATGCCGGCAGTTTTGTCACTTTTGGCCAAGCTAGCGGCATCGTAATTGCGATCGCCAATAAAACCGAAACCGGCAAAATCTCCCAACTATTAGATCGCCACATCGACCTCACCACCCCCTTAACCCGCAAATTCAACCAATTCAGTCAAAACTGGCTGTTATTCGTGTTGGGAATGGCGACCTTGACCTTCGCCGTCAGATTGGGGCGGCCAGTCCCTGCGGGGGTTTCAGCCTTTAAAGAAGCAGTCGAACCCGCTGTCGCCCTGATTGTCGGCGCAATTCCCGAAGGCTTACCCGCCGTCATTACCGTCACCCTAGCCGTAGGCGTTTCCCGGATGGCAAATCGCCACGCGATCGTCCGCAAATTGCCCGCAGTGGAAACCCTCGGCGGCGCTACAGTCATCTGTTCCGACAAAACCGGAACCTTGACGGAAAACCAAATGACGGTGCAAGAAATCTATTCGGGTGGCGAATCCTACTCGGTTACGGGTACGGGATACAGCCCCGAAGGTGAAATTCAACTCAACCAACTGCCAATTACTGTCAGCCAAACTCCAACTTTGCAAGAATGTTTGCAAGCTGGACTCCTTTGCAACGACTCTCACCTGGAATTCAAAGACGATAATTGGATTGTCGTCGGAGATCCGACAGAAGGAGCGTTAATTGCTGCGGGCAAAAAAGCTGATTTGAGCCAGCAAATTTTGTCGAAGTCAATGCAGCGGCTGGATTCAATTCCCTTTGAATCTCAGTTTCAATACATGGCGACGCTGCACCGAACTCCCAGTGGCAAAATTTTGTACGTCAAAGGTTCCGTAGAATCAATTCTCGGCCGCTGCGGTTCTAGTCTCGACACTCAAGGAAATCCGGTAGAAGTCGATCGCGCACAAATTCACCACCAAGTCGATGAAATGGCAAAGCAAGGCTTGCGCGTCTTGGCTTTAGCGAAAAAGCCAGTACCCCAAAGCCAAAATTCCGTCGATCACTCGGATTTGGAGTCAGGGCTGATTTTCTTGGGACTGCAAGGCATGATTGACCCACCGCGGGCAGAAGCGATCGCAGCCGTCCAAGCTTGTCAAACCGCCGGCATCCAAGTCAAAATGATTACCGGCGACCACATCGCTACAGCCAAGGCGATCGCCCGCCGCATGGGATTCCGCAAAACGAAACACCACAGAGAACTTGTAGCCTACACCGGCGCTCAACTCGCCGAAATGAGCAAGCAGGAACTCGGCGAAGCTGTAGAAGCCGGCTCAGTTTTTGCCCGCGTCGCCCCCGAACAAAAACTCCGCCTCGTAGAAGCTTTGCAGCAAAAAGGCGAAATCGTGGCGATGACGGGAGATGGCGTTAACGACGCGCCAGCGCTGAAACAAGCGGATATCGGCATTGCGATGGGTAGCGGTACGGAGGTTTCTAAGGAAGCCGCCGACATGATTCTTACCGATGATAACTTTGCGTCGATCGAATCTGCTGTCGAAGAAGGGCGATCGGTTTACAAAAATCTGCTCAAAGCAATCAGCTTCATTCTCCCAGTCAACGGCGGAGAATCGATGACTATTTTGCTCAGCACCCTCCTCGGTCGAGAATTGCCGATTTTGTCGCTACAAATTCTCTGGCTGAATATGCTCAACTCGATCACCATGACTGTGCCTCTGGCTTTCGAGCCCAAGTCAGCGGGAGTGATGAAACAGCAGCCCCGACCGGTAAACGAAGCTTTCCTCACCGGAAATCGGATCAAGCGAATCATCGCTATTTCTCTTTACAACTGGACTCTGATTTTCGGAATGTTTGAATGGGTGCGCCAAGCGGATTGGGGAACTTTGGCACTGGCCCGCACGATGGCGATTCAAGCTTTGGTAATGGGGAGAATTTTTTACCTGTTGAGTCTCAGCCAGTTGTTGCCTTCTTTGATTGCTAAGTTTAGCGGTTCTAAGGAAGAAGTTAGCGGCGCTCCCGCTCTCGGTGTGGGAATTGTCCTGGCGGTGATTTTGCAGATCATCTTTGCTAACTCTCCGTTTGTCAATCGCATATTTGAGACGGCTCCAATGAACTTGGATCAGTGGCTGATTTGCTTCGGAGTCGCGCTACCGATGATCGGTGTTGCTCTCTGGGTCAACCGCTTTGACCCGCCCAACTAATCGAATTTGTAGGTACTGCGATCGATTAGTAATTTCGGGTGTTCAGAAACCCGGTTTCTTGAAGAAACCGGGTTTCTCTGTTTTACAGAAATCGAACCTGAAAGCCCGCGTCATATCATATCCGTTAAATTACTTACGATTAAGCGCCAATTTTAGTCCACCACTGAAAACCCGTTAACCCTTTGAAAACAGCAGTTTCGTAAAGCCTTAATTATTTCTGTATAACCTACTACAATTAACCCTTAAAAAAGTAGAGAGATATTAACAAAGTAAATGTGCGCTGGGGGCGATATTGGTTGCTTATTGACAATAGATTTAAATGACCCCCGATCGCCCTTCGCTACAACCTTTGCCCAGCGAGTCTTGGTTTGAACCAGTTTTGATAAGCAAACCCGATCGCTCTTCCCAACGGCTCCTTATCGAGAGCGCAGTCCCAAAAGATTTACTTATCAATCGAATTTAATAATTGTTTTATAATTTCCGCAAGAGTACGGTAGAGTTAATTATCAAGTCAAGGAAACGTGCAGCTCGCAAAAAGTGAGTTCACACAACTCGGCCGATCGAAATATCGATATTAATCAAACCAGTCAAATCAGCAGGGATAGTTTAAAGACTTATACTAGCTATAAATCTTTTGCTCCCTCCTGCCAACCAGCGCTCAAAACAGTTAGCTAAACCCAATTAGCGAACAGCAAAAAAGCGCGTTGATAACCTTCAGTGAATGTTGTTACAGAAGATTATGAATTGCAGCGAGGCTAGGCTATGACAAGATTTTCAGATGAATTTTCTGCGCTTTCTCGGCGTAAATTTATCATCAAAGCAGGTGCATCTGCTCTGGGTTCAATACTGCTCAAAGGTTGTTTGGGAAATCCCCCAGAACCCGGTGCAACTGCCGGTGCTGACGGCGCAATACCCGCAGCTAGCTCAGTAGTGGCTGTTGCCAACGAGAAAAGAGTCGAAGGAATTGAAAGCACTAAAATCACATTGGGATACATCCCGATCGTCGAAGCAGCACCTTTAATCATTGCTCAAGAAAAAGGCTTTTTTGCCAAATACGGCATGACTGAGGTAACAGTTGCTAAGCAAGCCAACTGGGGATCTGCCAGAGATAACCTAGAAATTGGATCGGCAGGCGGCGGCATTGACGGCGGCCAGTGGCAAATGCCGATGCCTTATCAAATTAGTCAAGGTCTGATCACCAAAAACAGCGTCCAAATCCCCATGTATGTTCTAGCCCAGTTGAACACTCACGGAAACGGAATTGCGATCGCGGCCAAACACCAAGGCAAAGGCCTCGGACTTAAACTAGATCAAGCGGCCCAAGACTACATCAAAGGCCTCAAACAAGCAGGTACTCCCTTCAAAGCAGCCTACACCTTCCCCAAAGTCAACCAAGACTTTTGGATTCGCTACTGGCTGGCAGCTAACGGCATCGATCCCGACATAGAGGCCGAGTTGCTAACAGTACCCGCTGCCCAAACCGTCGCCAACATGAAAACTGGAAGTATGGACGCTTTCAGCACCGGCGACCCCTGGCCGCTGCGGATTGTCAAAGAAAACATCGGCTTCATGTCCGCCCTCACCTCCGAAATCTGGAAAGCACATCCAGAGGAATATCTAGCAATTCGCGGCGACTGGGTAGACAAACACCCCAAAGCCACCGAAGCTTTACTCGCAGGACTAATTGAGGCGCAGCAGTGGTGCGACAAGCCCGAACATCGAGCCGAATTAGTCGCCATTACTTCTGGAAGAAACTTCTTTGACGTATCTCCGACGGTTTTGACGCCTCCTTATCAAGGCAATTATGTTATGGGCGACGGCAAACCAGACATCAACGACTTCAAGATGAGTCCGCTGTACTGGAAAGACGACATCGGCAACGTTTCCTATCCCTACAAGAGTCACGATTTGTGGTTCTTAACCGAAAGCGTGCGCTGGGGTTTCCTGCCGACAAAAACCTTGGCAGACAAAAAGACAATCATCGATAAAGTCAACCGAGAAGATATCTGGAAGAAGGCAGCTAAATTAGCCGGAGTTGCTGATGCTGACATTCCGAAAAGTACGTCTCGCGGCGTTGAAAAGTTCTTTGACGGCAAAGAATTCAACCCGGAAAATCCCGAAGCTTATCTCAAGAGTTTGGCAATTAAAAAAGTGTGATGGGGTCTTAGCTTCCCATAATTTAGTCTCGAAATTTAGTCTCGAAAATACACAGCACCAGAGATAGGAGATTAGCAGCATGGCTGTAAGTACAAGTCGGAGAGGCGGCAATGCACAAGGAGCATTTGGCGAGTTTTGGAAGAAGAATTCCCCAAATATCTTGCCGCCAATTTTGGGAATAATTGGATTTCTGTTAGTTTGGCAATTCCTGTCGAGCATCGGACTGATCAAACTGCCGGGACCGATCAGTGTTTGGACTGACGAACGGACGCGGATATTGTTGCTGTATCCTTTCATGAATTCCAAAACCTACGGAATCGGCTTGTTTTGGCAAACTTTGGCTAGTTTGGAACGGGTGGCAAAAGGCTACACTCTAGCCGCTGCTGTGGGAATTGCTGGGGGTGTTTTGGTAGGTACAAATCCGCTTCTGAACAAGGCTTTAGACCCAATTTTTCAGTTTTTGCGGATGGTTGCGCCTCTGGCTTGGGTGCCAATCGCCCTGGCTGCGCTGCAACAAAACGAACCTGCTGCTTTGTTCGTGATTTTTATCACTTCAGTGTGGCCGATTTTAATCAACACGGCTGAAGGTGTTCGCCAAATTCCCGACGATTACAACAACGTGGCGAAAGTGCTGCAACTTTCTCGTCAGGAATATTACATGAATATTTTGTTTCCGTCGGCGCTTCCTTATATCTTCACAGGATTGAGAATTGCGATCGGTTTGGCTTGGCTGGCGATTATTGCAGCGGAAATCGTGATGTCGGGGATTACGGGTATCGGCTTCTTTATTTGGAATGCTTACCAGCAAAACTACATCAGCGAAATTCTGTTAGCTGTGTTCTACATTGGGGCTGTTGGTTTGTTGCTCGATCGCATGATGGCTTGGTTGCAGCAAAAGATTGCTCCCCCTCAAGGAAAGTAGCTAATTCGATGGTTTAACAGTTGACGGTTGACTGTTGACTGTTGACTGTTACAGGAAGTACGAACTCCGAGACTCAGAAACCTGTTTGTCAAACTATTGTTGAGGGATTAAACAAAGTATTTTGGTTAGTTTAAAGACCAGTTTTAGGCATCCAGGAATGTATTAACTATTAGCTGTTATATGTTAACAGCGAACAGTCCACAGCAAACAGCGAACAGTCCACAGTCAACAATCAATATCTAGCGAAATAACAAACCTACAAACAAGGCAAGAAAATCATGTCTGTTTTGATTGCAGTAGAACAAGTCGGAAAAGTATTTAATTTAACAGACGGCGGTACATACATAGCCCTCAAAGGCATCGACTTAGAAATTAAAAAAGGAGAATTTATCTCCTTGATAGGACACTCAGGCTGCGGTAAATCTACGCTACTAAATATGGTGGCAGGTTTGGATCTGCCAACAGAAGGATTGGTGACAATAGAAGGACAAAGAATCACCCAGCCCGGCCCCGATCGCATGGTAGTATTCCAAAACTATTCCTTGCTACCTTGGCGGACGGTCAGAGAAAACATTACCCT
This sequence comes from Microcoleus sp. Pol7_B2, assembly GCF_036701035.1. NCBI lineage: Bacteria > Bacillati > Cyanobacteriota > Cyanophyceae > Oscillatoriales > Microcoleaceae > Microcoleus > Microcoleus sp. Pol7_B2. The sequence continues at coordinate 16,604 of NZ_JAUBQB010000048.1, forward strand.
AGCCGTAGACTCGGTAATGAGCGGCTTACCCAAAGCCGAACGCCTCGAAATCATTCAAAAACACATCGACATGGTGGGCTTGACGCCCCACGCCGAGAAACAACCCGCACTGCTGTCGGGCGGACAAAAACAGCGCGTGGCGATCGCCCGTGCTCTGGCCCTGCGCCCCAAACTGTTACTCTTAGACGAACCCTTCGGCGCTTTGGATGCTTTGACTCGCGGCAACTTGCAAGAAAAGTTGATGGAAATTTGCCAAGAGTACGAAATCAGCGCCCTGATGGTAACGCACGACGTGGATGAGGCCGTGTTGCTGAGCGATCGCATCGTCATGCTCACCAACGGCCCAGAATCGAAGATTGGGGGCATTCTCGAAGTAGACATCCCCCGCCCCCGCAAACGCATGGAAGTAGTCTCGCACCCCAGCTACTACGCTCTACGCAGCGAAATGATTTACTTCCTCAACCAGCAGAAGCGCGTCAAAAAACTGCGGGCGCGGAAAGTACCCGCGATCGCCCGCCACGGCCTAGAAAAAGTCAACCTCGAACTCGGCTTTATTCCCCTCGCAGCCTGTGCTCCCCTCGCTGTCGCCAAAGAAAAAGGCTTTTTTGCCAAGCACGGCCTCGATGAAGTCCACCTCGTGCGGGAAACAAGCTGGCGCGGCATCGTAGACGGCATCGCCGCAGGTTACTTAGACGCAGCTCAAATGCCCTCTGGGATGGCGGTGTGGTTGAGCTTGGGAGGCCACCAAGAGAAGCCGATTCCGACGGTTACAGCCCTCACCATGAGCCGCAATGGCAACGGAATTACCCTCGCGAGGCGGTTTTACGACCAAGGGATCTACACTCTGGCAGACTTTAAAAAAATGCTCCAGAGAACGCCCGCGCAAACGCACCGCATGGGCATCGTCCACCCTTCTTCGATGCACAACCTGTTGCTGCGTTACTGGCTGGCTTCCGGTGGCATTGACCCGGATCGCGATGTGTTGCTGAAAAATATCCCACCGGCTCAGATGATCGTTGACTTGCAGGGCGGCACTATTGACGGTTTCTGCGTCGGCGAACCTTGGAACTTGCGGGCATCGATGGAAGGAGTCGGCTTTACGGTGGCGACAGATTTGGAACTGTGGCCCGGACACCCCGGGAAAATTCTCGGAGTTCGGGAAGACTGGGCAAATGCTTATCCCAACACTCACATTGCTCTAGTCAAAGCTTTGCTGGAAGCTTGCCAGTATTGCGCCGATCCAAATCACGCCGCCGAGGTTTCGGAAATTGTCGCGGGAAGGGAGTACGTCGCTACTGATAAGAGTTACATCCAACTCGGCGACCCGCAATCAGTTGCTTGCAACCTCGATACTCCGATGCGGGAATACGCCCACCACTTGTTTTCTGGAGAGGGGGTGAATCGCCCAAGCCGCACCGAACAACTGTGGCACATGGTGCAGATGGCGCGCTGGGGCGATACTGTGTTCCCGCGCAACTGGGTGGAAATTTTGGAGCGGGTGGTACGAGTCGGTGCGTTCAGCACGGCGGCGCGAGAGCTGGGGATGGCTGATATTAATTACACTCGCGGTTCTCTCAGCTTGTTTGACGGCTCGGTGTTTAATGCTGACGATCCGATCGGCTATCTCAACAATCTGGCGATCAAACGCGATTTCACGATGGCAGAAGTTATACTCGATTCCGGCCGGAGAGCTGCTTAGAGCGGTTTTTTGTTCGATAAAAACAGGGGAATTGCTAATTGTTAGTTGTTGGTTTTTAGCTGTTAATTGCTAGTGAGCAATTCCCTATTCATGACCTCCGTTACATCCCTTAAATCCCGTACATTGCTCGTTGCCGAACTTCCTTCTTTCTTTGCGAATCACCCACTCACAATTTCCTAAACCCATGCTCAACACCACTAAAAACCAGACGAACACCAAAACTCAAATCCAGCAGGGAAAAGGCCGCCGCCAGCCTTTTTTGGTGATGGACAATGTTTACAAAGAATATCCAAATGGTTACAGGGCTTTAGAAAACGTCAATCTAAATGTAGCTGAGGGAGAGTTTATTACTCTGATCGGACACTCGGGCTGCGGCAAATCAACACTGTTAAATATGGTGTCGGGTTTTAGCCATCCGAGCCAGGGCACCGTGTCTATTAACGGGCAGCGGATTACGAAGCCGGGCCCCGATCGCATGGTGGTGTTTCAGGGTTACGCTTTGCTACCTTGGCGGACGGTGTTTGAAAATGTTTATCTGGCGGTTAATGCTGTATTTCCGAATAAGTCTAAGGTAGAAAAAAATGCGATCGTCAAAGAGCATTTGGCGATGGTGGGATTGACTGAAGCTGCTGAGAAAAGACCGCCGCAAATTTCGGGGGGGATGAAGCAGCGAGTTTCGATCGCCCGCGCCTTGGCAATTCGCCCGAAAGTGCTGATTTTAGACGAACCTTTTGGTGCTCTGGACGCAATTACTAAGGAGGAATTGCAAGAAGAGTTGCTGAAAATCTGGAACGATCACCGCTGTACGGTGTTGATGATTACTCACGATATTGATGAAGCGCTGTTTTTGGCCGATCGACTTGTGATGATGACTAATGGCCCGTCGGCCACAATTGGCGAAGTTTTGGAGATTCCTTTCCCGCGTCCGCGCGATCGGGTTCAAATGATGGAAGATCCGGAATACTACAATTTGCGGAACTACGCCCTAGATTTCCTGTTCCGTCGCTTTGCACACGATCACGATGCCTAATCGGTTGGGAAATCAAAGTTAAACACGAGAATTATGAGACTTCTCGAACAAGTTTAATTCTTGTGCGGAGTAGGGGTTGGGCATCCTGCCGGCCCAAGACGAGCTTTTTTGCAGAAGTCTATTGAAAAGTTTAAGCCCCAGTGTTCCCCGATGTCAGGGGAACATCGCTGCGGGCGCAATTTTCCCGATCGGGTTGGGTAAACTGAAGCTTAATGGTGGACGAGAAGTTTTTTCGGACGTTCGGATCTTTTTCCGATATTTTACGTCTACCAGCCAAGAGACCCGATTGCCTAGCTGTCGGTAAGCTGGCATGAACAGAGCCCACCTTCGATCGAGGGTGGGCTTCTTCTTGATGTTATTAACCGTTTGTGGGCGATCGGTGGTTGGTGCATTCCACCCTTGGAACTGGCACATAGTGGGACGTTGATTAGTGTTTGATGAATTAATGTTTTTGTCAAAATAGCGGTTTCCAGTTGAGTGAAGTACAGATACTCGGGTATGGAAACGCCTGATCCTAAGTCCGGCGCGGGGTTCTGTGACTTTTAACAATTGGTATAAGACTGATGATTTTAGCCAGACTTTTTTAAATTTGTATTACTCAGGTTTGCACGGAAAACTCCTCGGGGTCAACGTCCCAATTTACCCAGCGAATTGCTTCTTGAGCCGTTAGCGAAGCCCTCGAAGAGGATCGCACATCAGGCGGCACGCGCAAAGCGTGAATGTGTCCCGTGCTCGGACAAGTCATTTTTAACAAATAAACTGGCTTTGCATTACCCACCCAATCAAAATCATCGTCAAACTCGATGCTTAATAGAGTGTATTCTTGCCAACTATCTAATTCTGTCACCTCTAATTCTTGACAAATGCGATCGTAAGTAATTCCCTGAATTAACGCGCGCCGAACTTCTGCATTCTGTTCCTTCAACACCCACTTAGACTGCCACTCGTGCGGGTGCAGCCTGCCGTACCATTCGGGTAAAATCACGCCGTGATAGGCGTAAATCGAAACACCGTCGGCAAATTGTACCGCTGGTTTTCCTTCGGCGTGCAAGCGGTGGTTGCTGTCAACGGAAAGTGCGATCGGCTTGGAGCAGACAATGCAAACCTTGTCATAAAGATAAATCCAGCCGCAATCCCGGACAATCGATTGAAAAATAATCCAATTTCTGCCGTAAGAATGAGGTAAATTTAGAACCGAAATGCAGAAATCCAACAAACTCCCATAAGCAGCCCACAATTCTGGTTGAATGCAATTACTGAGGTGTTTTTCTAATGTTGGCCGGATTTCTCCACTCCGCTCATCGATCACCTGTTGCGGTGGCAATTGGCTTGATATTTCGCCAGCTAAATAATTTCGCTCCGGCTCCCACAATTGCGTTTTCAGTTGAGTATAAAGTCGTTGTTCCAGTTGAGTTGGCAGTTGGTTTTGCAGTTCGGTTTCTAGTTGGCTTCCCAAATAACCCCGCAGTTGTTTTTCTAGCGGGCTGCGAAGTTTTGTCTCGAATTGGCTCCGCAGTTCGCTGCTGGGATTGTCAAATCGACTGACGATTAGATCCGCAGCTTCGTAGGGGCGATCGACAAAAATGATTTCCGGTGCTTTTTTGCCGATCGCACTGTAAGCCGATTTAATTGTTTCCTCCGCTTGCGAGCGATTTATCGAACCAGTGGAAAGCGAGATCGCTCTCCACTTTTTCCGATAAACTGGAATCAAAGCTGCTTGTTCGGGCGTTAGTTTTTTAACCTTAGTCTGCGACATACCTCCAACCTTGCGGCTCATATTCGCGCTGAATTCGCACCATCCAATTACCTTCGGGAATTGCGATCGCATGGTGTTCTTCGTGACTCAATAAAGCTGTCGGTGAAAGCACCCGCAAGTACAGAGTGCCGTCTTTTTCGTAGAGTTCAGCTTGTCCTTCAATAATCTGGTGAGAATGTCCGGTGACTTCACCTTCGGCGAGAGTTAGGTGAGGTTTTTTTTCTCCTTCGATTTTCGGTACGGGGGTGAGAATTACGTCGCCTTGTCGGATGGGTTGCATAGGTTTTTTCTAAATTTTGTTTGCTGGTGTCGGTTGATCGAGCTTTTCTACCGCAACTCTATATTACATTTGTACTACATAGCTGTCAAGACCCACAAACCAGATTCCATAACTCTTTGCTGCACTGACAGACTTTATCTTGGAAGGTGAAGGTACGATCGCAAACACGAATGCTACAGTAGATGCCAGTTTCGAGAAAGTTTTAGGTTTGAATGCCTACCTACGCGCAGCTAGAGGGTTTGTATCGAATCAGTTATTACTTGACATATTTGGCATTGCAACCTATTCACCTCGTTTGTGTTGACGAGAGAAGCAAAAACTTGTTTGTATTGGCTACATATGACGAGGAAACTGAGATTGAAATTGCTCCAAATGGGGAGGTGTTTTAATGAGCCAAGTAGATTATACTGCAATGTCAGATGGAGACTTGAAGCGTTATTTTCTTAAAAATAGCGGGGATAAATCTGCACTGCAAGCCTACTTATACAGGCAAAAAAAGCGATCTAATTCAATCATAACGAAAGTGGGAGATTTGGATTTCGATAATAAGATTGAGGCAGCCATTCGCCAGCAAATGAAAGACGAGAAAGATTAGTCTTGTATCCTAACAATATATTTATAAATGGGGGAGCGATCGCCCAAACCACTTTTTCTCTAAACCGCAAAAATCCCGCGCCGAAACTCCTTAACTGCTTCCACCCTAGAAGCCATCAGCAAGCAGCGAGACAGCAGGTTGATGTCTAAACCGGGCAGAACTTCGCTTTGGTCAATTTTTTCATATCCGTGCGATCGCAAATGATACAGGCCCAATACTCCATCCTCTCAAAACCAAACTTCGGGGACTCCCAAGGCTTGGTAACGATTCAACTTGCTTTCTCCGCCACTGGTAAACACTAATTCGATGGCAAGATCGGGGGTAATACCTGTTGACTTGCCACTTAAAAAAGATTCATCAGCTGGTACTGAGATTTCCTGCCCCTTCTCTTGGGTAAAGCTACCCAAGGGGTTAAACTCGATGTCTTTTTCAACAAAGTAGTTCATCAGCAAACTTGCGGTCCTCCTGCTGAAAGATTGGTGTTCTTGCGAAACTGCCAAGATTTCTACCTGACCTTTGAAATAAAAAAGTCAGATGCCGGGAGAATCAGAAAACCCCTGCTCGATTAGCTTGAATTGTTGCCAATCAATCCCGGAGTGAATTCAATAAACGCTGGTCTTTTGGTTTGTCTAAGGTTGCAGTCATGGCACGACCTTCTTTAACTATATTTATAGCAATTTGAATTCACCCAAGTTTGCCAGCACATTTGTATGTTGCGTCTGATCCAAAAAACCTGTTTAAATCGAACGGATCGATATTTGACGCAGCATACAAGTTGATTTAACTATTATATTATCCTTGAAATGTGGCAACCGAAACCCGATCGCGCCCTGCTTCTTTCGCCCGATAAAGCGACTCATCGGCCATCGCAATTAGCTCCCCCGGCTGCGACTTCGTTTCCGGAATGCAGCAAGCTACACCCAAACTCAGCGTCACATATTCGCTGACAGCAGACTTAGCGTGAGCTATGTGCAAACCCCGCACCTGTTGTGCGATCATTTCAGCTACGCAAGTCGCACCTTCAATATCCGTATTCGGCAAAACTACTACAAATTCTTCTCCACCGTAACGCGCGACTAAATCTGCCGCTCGCTTTACCGAATGCTGGATCACCGCCGCCACTTGCCGCAAACATTCATCCCCCGCTTGGTGACCATAAGTGTCGTTGTAAAGTTTGAAATAATCAATGTCGCACATAATTAAAGACAGCGGTGCTTCTTCCCTCGCCAAACGCCGCCATTCCGTATCAAGGTATTCATTAAAAGAGTGGCGGTTTCTTACCTCAGTCAAACTGTCGTAATTTGCCAAATAATGCAAGGCTCGATTCACTGTTTCTAACTGCTGTTTCTGCTGCAGCAACTGACGGTTGAGTTCCGCCAACTGCTGTTCGGCTGAGTGCGAGCGCAACAAATTTCTCACCCTCGCGAGCAATTCCCTATCGTCAAAAGGCTTTGAAATATAATCGTCAGCACCCGCATCCAAACTTTCGATCCGAGATTCCATCCCCGATCGGGCTGTCAAAAAGATTACCGGAGTAGATTTCAATTCTGGCGTGTTCCGAATCTCCTTGAGCAAATCCAGCCCGTTTTGTCTGGGCATAACTTGGTCACTAACAATCAAATTTGGCTGCAAACTTTTGGCTTTTTCTAAACCTTCAACCCCGTCACTCGCGACGGCGACTCGATAGTACGGACTTAATAAAGTTTGGAGGTAAGCCAGCAGAAAATTGTTGTCTTCTACTACCAGCAACAGCGGTAATTCTCGGCTGTCACTTGTTAATTCTTCCAGATGATTTTTGTCGTCAAAACTGTTAGGTTTCGGCAGCGCAGCCTGGGGTGTAGTCCCCCGGACATTTCCCGAACCCCACTCTCCAGAGCCGAACCCCGTCAGTCCAGCCAATTGGGCGATCGCGCTCACCAACTGATTCGCTTCCACCGGCTTCGACAAATGCCTCTGAAACCCCGCCTCCAGCGCTTCGGCCGAATCTTCTTCCTCAATACCTCCCGTCAGCGCCACGGCCGGCAGCAGTTCCCTGTGCTCGGACATTTCCATTGCTCTGATGCGGCGGATCAAATCGCAGCCGTCGGCTCCCGATACCGTCATATCGCTCACCAACACGTCGGGTCGCGACTGTTGCAACTCGGCCATCGCTTCGCAGGCACTACCCACCGCTATTACCTTGGCTCCAAATGCTTCGAGGCCAGTTTTAAGAAATTGCCGGATTTCGGCGCTGCTTTCCACCACCAGGACTTCCTTTCCCGCTAGGGGTTTGGAAACCGATCCGGGTTTGCTTTCCTTTTGGGCGATCGCAGCAGTGCGATCGTCGGGTGCATTTTTGTTGGCGCTCGGTAGCAGTACCCCAAAGGTCGCCCCCTGACCGAGGCCGGGACTCGAAGCCCAAACACTTCCCCCGTGCAGTTCCACCAACTGTCGCACAATTGAGAGCCCGAGCCCAAGCCGATTTTGTTCCTTGTTCTGGAAGCTGTCTGCAGGGCGGAAGTAGTCAAAGATGTGCGGCAAAAATTTGGGGTCGATGCCGCAACCGCTGTCGGTGACCCGAATCAACACGCCCGACTCAGTAGGCTTGATCCGCACTTGAACTGGGTATGGTGTCGATTCTGGGGTGAATTTGATGGCGTTGGCTAGGAGGTTCCAGACTACTTGCTGCAACCGTTCTGCATCTGCCAAAACGTAGCTGACGGCGGGGTCGAAATGTTTTTCTAGGCGGAGGTTTTTAGCATCGGCGGCGGGACGGAGGGTGTCGATCGCAGATTCTATGATAGACGGGAGGTGAACTGGGCCGATGTTGAGGCACACTTTCCCCCGCAGCAACCGCGAGAGGTCGAGGAGATTGTCTATTTGACGGTTTTGTAATTTGGCGTTGCGCTCGATGATTTCCAAAGCGCGGTTAGTGGTGGCTTCGTTTAAATTGCGCGATCGAGCTAGCTGCGCCCATCCCAAAATCGCACTCAGGGGCGATCGCAGTTCGTGGGAAGCGATCGCCAGAAATTCGTCTTTTGCGCGGTTGGCTTCGGCTTGGGCTGCTTCAACGGCTTTGCGATCGGTGATGTCGAATCCGATCGCCAAATACTGACAGGGTTTTCCTTGGCAGTCCAACAGTGGAACTACTGTTGCGTACACCCAATAATCACTTCCATTCTTGGCTTTATTGTGAATGTCTCCTTGCCAAATTTCATTTTTGGCAACAGTTAAGAGCAGATTTTTGATTATTTCCGAAGATTTATATTCCGAATGGAGGATGCCGAAGTGGGAGCCGATTAGTTCGGCCTGGGAATAGTTGGAGATAGAGCAAACTCGTTCGCTGGCATAGTTGATAATTCCTCGCGCGTCAGTCCTCAGCGCCAGTGTCGATCGGTCGAGCGCTCTTTTAAAATCTAAACATTCTTGTAGCGACCAATCTAGTTCTTTTGTCGTAGAAAATTGACCGAGCCGATCGGGCGCGTTGTGTTGCTGGCGATCGGGCTTATCCTTACTCCGTTGTTGGATTTCCATTGCTTCTATTTTCCCCTGACGGCTGACACCTAATCTACTCGCATCCTGATTCATTATCACAATTTTCTTTCCCGCACCGGCGGGTGTAATATTTTGTATCTCTTCATCTTCCTGAAAAATTGGCAGGTACCACATCCACTCGGGAGTCAACTCAATTTTTGTTTATAGTTGCCTAAAGTTTGTCAATCTGAGGACTGATTTTTTCATATCTAGCCGATCATCGGCTGCTGGCTGATTCCTTTTTATCTTTTATCTTTTCTCTTTTACTAGGGGGAATTACTGAGAAATTTATGGTGTCGATCACACACCGACAGTTGCATTCTTGTTTGAAACTGGTATCATAACCGTCAACTTTTTTCTCACAAATACTCCTACTATCTGGCACAAAGTCTCGTCTTCAGTAGGCTTTCGGGTCTGTGACAATCTGCCTCATCTGCACTGAAGGAGATATATGTGCAGGGCTATACAGTTCCCAAATCACGGGCCTGTTAAGGCGCACAAAGTCCGTGTCTGGCGATCGTCCGTAACTTCTTTTAAATTATTTTCTTCAACATCTTGACAGCTCTGTATATTTTTTGTATTATCAAATGTAATATGGTTTCCGAGAAGAGAACCGGCAAACTGCCTTGACGCACTCAACTATTAACAATTTGAGGAAAATCGTCTGTGAATTTAGACGCTGTACGCGAGCAATTTGAACAAAGAGCCTTTGATTATGACGGCTTAATTCCCCGCCTCATTCCGCGCTATGGCGAGCAACACGATGTAATATTGCAGTTAATCCCTTCTGAAACTAAGGGTAACATAAAAGTTCTGGATTTAGGCGCGGGAACTGGCATACTGTCGGCTGTGATTCTGTCAGCATTTCCTCAAGCAAAAGTCCTAGCCTTTGACATGGCCCAAAATATGCTGAAAACTTGCCAAACTAACTTGTCCGCTTTCCGAGAACGGCTGACCTTGCAGCAAGGAAACTTTGCCGAAGATGATTTCGGCAGCGGTTACGATTTGGTAGTTTCAGGCTTGGCAATCCACCACCTCGACAGCCCAGGCAAACAACAGCTATTTCACAAACTTTTCCACTCGATGAATCCCGGGGGAATCTTGCTAATTCGAGATATTGTGACAGGTGCTACTCCCAGACTGACTGAGCAATACGAACAGTTGTGGCGGCAGTACATGAAAGCTAACGGAGAAGACGATGCAGCCTGGTTTCAAAAATATCAAGAAGAAGATATTCCCTCCTCTGTGGAAGAGCAGACTAAGTGGCTTGCAGAAGCTGGTTTTGCCGACGTAGGATGTCACTGGCGCTATCTCAACTTTGCTATTTTTGGCGGAGTTATCCCAAGGTAGAAGGCATTAGACAGAATGCCGAGTTTTTGCTAATTATAAAAAAATAAAGCTCGTGAAAAATCGCCGCTCAAACACTTTTTGATTCCCGGAGGCCTAACCTAATTATGTAGGTACTTAAGGGCGATCTTTCCCGCTATAATTCGCGCGTAAGACCCTTTTCTACGTCCAGGAATCATTTTCCGAAAACCTGTAAGAGCGGGTTCACTCAAGAGCCCTCTGGCAGTGCAAACATATTCAATAAACCCGCTCCCCCCGACAATATAACCCGCAACTGACATTTTGTAAAAGGTGATTTAAAATCTGAATAAATAAAGTAAAATTATGAACGATTCTCGATTAGTAAAAATCAGCCGATATCTCAGCAAACACCTGCGTCACGCCCCCTGGCGCATCGGCATTGAACTCGTTCCAGGTGGCTGGGTTCCTGTTAGCGAACTCCTCGATGCGTGCAAAAAAAATAACTTTCCTGTTCAGCTTGCAGAACTCAAAAAAGTAGTCGCGCAAAACGACAAGCAGCGCTTTTCATTTGACTCCACAGGCACTCTAATTCGTGCCAACCAAGGACACACCGTAGAGGTTGACTTGCAGTTAGAACCCGCTGTTCCCCCGGATATTTTATACCACGGAACAGGTAGCACTGCCGTCGAGTCTATTCTCAGTCAAGGAATTAGGAAAATGTCGCGGCATCATGTTCATTTGTCCGTGAATATCCAGACGGCGCGCCAAGTAGGTGCAAGACATGGCATCCCGGCAGTCTTTACTGTAGATACCGCAGCTATGCAACGCGATGGTCATACATTTTACTGCTCGAAAAACAAAGTTTGGTTAGTAGATTTTGTGCCGCCCGCTTATCTCAAAATAAGTTGATAAATTTCAGTTTTTTTGTAGAATGTGTAGCACAAAAACTGTAAAATAAGAGTAAGTAGGAGTTTTGCAAAATGAGTGCGGAAGATATGGGCGATCGCGAAAACAATTTTCATCAAAACAATTCTCAAAATAGAGGTCTGCTAGGCTCGGGTTGGCGACCTTTTTATCGTCAATTTGATTGGGAACACCTGGTACATTTAGCGTCTAGCGACCCCCAAGAACTAGCTCAAAAAACTTTAGGTGCAGCTAGCGATATTGCCGACGCAATGGGACGACACCAATATACTTGGTGGGCCAATATTTTAAATGTATTTTCGGAAAATACTCGCTACGAAATTGATGAATTTTGGGATTACATTACTCCGCAGCCTGTTTACCCGGATTACCGCTACAAAGACGTTTTAGTTACCGAAACGCCTGTGGTGCAATTGGTCAGCCGCGCTAGCATTCCCATCGACTACGTTCTCAACAAACTCCAAGAAATTACTGTTTTCAAAGTTCTGGCTTTGCTAGGGAAACCCGATACAATTACCCAGTCTTTTATGGAGCGGCATTTTTCTTATCCCCCGGAGCGATTTGTTAGCTGGGAACGCTTGGAAGTTTTGGGTACTGTTTATGCTTCTTGGGCTCGATTCGGCTGCTGGCTACAAATTGACAGCTACGACAGGGGAAGACGCTGCTACACTCTAATTTGCCAAGATATTGCGCCACTCGTTAGCAAGGCAACTTATAATTTAGCGGTGATTCTGGGCGGGTACAAAAGCCGCGTCGGACAGGTTCACAGCCAGTTCCCAATTCGCACGTTTTCTGCGGAGGTTCAAAGTTTTACGGATACTGTTCAGCAGGCAATTTTGGATCAAAATCAGTTGGCTGTTTTGGTTAGTGGCGAACCGGGTACGGGCAAAACTGCTTGGACGCAAGCGGTAGCAAAGGAAATTTTAGTGCCGCTGGGTTATGTAATTTTTATCTTAGATCACGATGCTGTGGAAAATTTTGTGCCACCGAGTTATTTAGAGCGGATTTGTATTATTATCAATGAGGCTGATAATTTGGCTCAAGATCGATCGACTGCAGAAGCCCAACGCACTAACAAAACTGAACACATTTTGAGTTTGCTGGATGGAACTTTGTATCAAAGCGTCATCGACGAACACGGCATTCAATTTCAGCAAAAACTGGTAGTTTTGATGACTTGCAACACTACTGAAAGATTAGATCCTGCAATGTTACGGAAAGGGAGAGTGGATTTTACCAGTGAATTTACGCACAAATTTGTTTGAGCGCTCTCTTGCATTCTCAAGCTATCTGGCGATCGCACTGGCTACACGATCTCATACCATGTTCGATGTGGGATTTTCAATGAAAGAATTGGGAATGACTGAAGAAGCTCATGATTTGGATCGCGGGCATACAGTTGCATTCTTTTGGGGACTTGTATAAAATACCGAACAATCACCAGGAAATCTTCTGAATATCAAAGTGTGGGGGAAACTTTCTTGGGTACCTCTAGACCATTGCGGTCAATTATCGCCTAAAACCCTTTTTCTCTCTCGTTTTTTGCCTAGTCTCGCTGCCCTCTTGCGCCCCGGAATAGTCGGGGGAGACAAGAGATCACTCCAGTCCCCTCCGACTATTATTCGGGGGGCGCCAGCGCGATCTATGCCTAATCGTCAAACAGCAACCGGGCACTAGCTTTGGTCTTAAATTGACACTAATGCCTATAGACATATCCCCATCAAAAATGATATCAATGATGGGTGATACCCTCTAAGGGTATCGTCCGAGAGAGCAAATCAGGGAAAAACAGCATTTTTGGTCTCAAACAGAATTTTTCAAACTTGACAGCTATGGAGGAAATCCCAAACCGTGCAAACTAAGCCAGTTCAGCAAAAAAGTCAGGGACTGGGAAGGTACGTTGACGGGACTTTCCCGATCGCCCAACAACCCGCAGAGGCAACCGTGTCCGAGAGTAAAGACAGATTTCGGCGGTTTGTGGAGCGCTCCGCCGAAGCCGTGGCAATGGTAGATTGTGAAATGCGCTATCTGTCGGTTTCTCATCGCTGGGAAACAGATTGCGGGTTGGGCGACGGCGAGGCGATCGGCCGATCTCATTGGGAACTGTTCCCGAATCTCCCGGAATATTGGGAGCAAAATGCCCAGGCTTGTTTGACGGGAGTTTTGGAATACAGCGAGTTTGTGGCAGGGCGATCGATCGCATCTGTATCAGGAAAAACCGCAAGTGGCTCTGTCAGCGAGTCGGTAAGATGGGTATTTCAGCCTTGGAAAAATAGCGAAGGTGCGATCGGCGGTTTAATTTTGTTGGCATCTAAGATAGGTGAGGCTCCCGCTCAAACCAATTGCTCTAATAAATTTCAGTCCGAGGTCAAAAGCAAGCAGTTAGGAACAATACCACAACTAACTCAAATTGCCCTCGAAAATGCTGCTGATACAATCTTTTTTAGTACCTCCGACGGTCAAATTTGCTACGCGAACAAAGCCGCTTGCCATCTTTTCGGCTACTCGGAATCGGAACTGCTAAACATGAGGGTTAGCGACATCGATTCGCATTTGCCAGCATCGGATTGGCGAGAACACTGGGATCAACTCAAGCAGCAAACCAACCTCACTTTTGAAACCAGTTACAAAACCAAAGACGGCGCCAGTTTTTCCGTCGAAGTTAAAGTCAATTATTTAGAATACGGCGGCTGCGAATACCGCTGCGCGATCGCCCGCGACATTTCTGCTCGCCTCGCAGCAGAATCAGCGCTCGTAGAGGCCAAAGAGCAACTTCAAGCCGTTTTGGACGCGGTGCCGGGATTAGTTTCTTGGGTAAGTTCCGATTTGCGCTATTTGGGAGTAAATCGACATTTAGCTAGCGCTTACAAAATGCCGGCAGAACTATTTTTCGGTCAAAAAGTAGGTTTTTTAGAGACAAGTCCCAAATTTAACGATTTAGTATACGAGTTCTTTGCCAACCATAAAAAGAAAACATCTCAAGAAGTAACAGCGAGCATTAGAGGAGAAAATAAAACTTATCTAATAGTGGCTCAAAAATACCATAACAATACGGCGGCGGTATTTGTGGGATTGGATATTACAGAAAGCAAACAGTCACTTTTAGCTTTGCAAGAATCCGAAGAACGCCTGCGACAACAAGCGGCTAAATTAGAGCAGACGCTGTTAATTTTGCAGCAAACTCAAACTCAACTGATTCAAACAGAAAAGATGTCATCTCTGGGGCAGTTGGTAGCAGGAATAGCGCACGAAATTAATAATCCAGTTAGTTTTATTTCCGGCAATGTCAGCCATGCTACTGGCTACATTCAAGAACTGCTGCGAGCGATCGACCTTTACCAAAAATATTATCCCCATCCCGTGCCGGAAATTCAAGATTTGATGGAAGAATTAGACTTAGACTTCATCAAAAGAGACTTGCCAAAACTGCTAAATTCAATGAAAGTGGGTTCCGAAAGGATTCGCGATGTCGTGCGATCGCTCCGCTTGTTCTCGCGTACCGACGAAGCCCAAATGAAGCCTGCTGATATCCACGAAGGTTTGGACAGCACTTTGCTGATCTTGCAAAATCGCCTGCAAGCTAAAGGGGGACGGCCGGGGATTTCTCTAGTTAAAGAGTACGGAGATTTGCCGCGAGTTCACTGCTATGCGGGACACTTAAACCAAGTGTTCATGCACTTGTTGACAAATGCGATCGACGCTTTGGAAGAAGGGGGGAGAAATCCCGAAAAGTATGGTAAAATTCAAAATCAGTCTTACTTGTCTTCAGGCAGGTCGAGAGCTGAAGTATTCAATCCCGAAATTCGGATTCGGACTTCCGTGGTAGGGGAAAACGAAGTGGCGATCGCCATTAGTGACAATGGTCCTGGCATGACTGAAGAAGTCCTCGACTGCATCTTTGACCCTTTGTTTACCACTAAATGTCCAGACACGAGCACTGGTTTGGGTCTAGCAATATCCCAGCATTTAGTAGTAGAAAAGCACGGCGGTAAGTTGCACTGTGTTTCGCGTCCGGGAGAGGGAACTGAGTTGATAATTAAAATTGCGATCGGCAACGATTAATTAGCTATTTACAAATAGGAAATAAGATGGTAATTGAGTGGCTAAAATTTAAAGTACCTCAAGAAAAGTGGGAGCAGTTTATTCAGCGAGATCAGGAAGTTTGGACGGCGGGACTAAAAAGTTGGGACGGTTTTTTAGGCAAAGAAATTTGGGTAGATCCGGTGGAAAATGAGGTGGTGATGGTGATTCGCTGGGAAACTAGGGAGAAGTGGAAGTCTGTGCCACAAAGCACAATCGAGGAGTTGGATGCCAAAATGGGCGATTTGCAAATTGCGATCGCCGAAAGTCGCGAATATCAAGTCCGCAAGTTTTTGCATTAGTCCTCAGTCATCAGTCATTAGCCATTAGTCACCATTTAGGAACTCAAGGATTGTGGGATTCTCTACCGACAGTTCCAGAGTCAAGGTGCTTGTTTATTCACCGACTTTTGGAGTGCTTATCAGAGAGTTTTTCCAAAAAAGAGACACCAATCAGTAGTCAAGGAAAGTGGCTAAACTTCCTATATAGAAAGATTTAACAATACGATGAGACAAAGAATATCTCGTTTAGTCAGAAAAACTCTTTCCTTTTCTAAAAGCTCTCCCATCATATTGGAGAAATCGGGTATTTTATTCATGAGTATAACGGCTGTTTATCTATAGAGTCAAAGCCTTATTTTTTCATGATTATCCAGGACTACCCACTTCCCAACTATAAAAACAAGTTATGTCATTGTTGGCGAGAGAAAACCAGCCAGTAAAGCTCGCCCAATTGCTACAAAACGGACAATTATCATCAGATTTGCTAAACGCATTGCAATCTATATCGCAGCGCGGCTTGCTCGAAAAACAGGAAAGTCTTTACACTTTGCCACCTGTACAGAAGCCATATATCAAAGGGTTATCACCAAATTAGTCCTGGACGCATAAATACAAAAAAAACCGTGTTTTTTACCGATTCGGCTGGCTGCGACGCAGTATTTTTGTAAAAAAAACTAGGTTTATGAACCCCATGCGTAAGTCCTAATTTTAAGAAAATTTTGCATAGAGAGCGGAAATAAAATTCACGCTTAAAAAGCCTACTGCGAGTACGAGAATGATAAAGATGGCGATACTGAAAATAGACTTTAGCCGATCGCCAATTCCGGGTTTTTCTGAGTTCATTGGTCAATTTTGGCAGTAAATTTTAGAGGGTCAATTGAGAAAGAGTAGATTATACCAATGCGCGAACAAAAAGGCAACTCCCGACAACCTCCAAACGACGCTCGCCCTCAGTAGGTCGCATTTTTTCAACTTTTAATCTAAAATCTAAAATCTCAAATAGTCTTAGGAATTTTTCGGTTAGCCTGGACAGCTATTGTTGATCGCCCGAACCCGATCGCGCCCGCGTCCTGTAAAATAGAGGGCGCGTTGGGGCGAACCTTTTAACAGCCGGAATTGGGCGCGATCGTCACAGGCTCCCAAATACATAATAATATGGCAGTCATCCTTAACTTACTCACAAAGGTAAAAATAGAAGAGTGCCAAGAAATAATCTAAAACATATAACTGAAAAAAGGATATAAATCGATGCTCCACCCAATCTCGCAACCTTACCAACAACGAGCAAATACTATGACCCAAAGAGCCGTGCGGAAGCCAAAACCCTCTGTTGCAAACCACTTGAGACCAAGTTTTCCTCAAAGGCACTGGCTGGAGCTGGCAGAGTACGCCTCTCTGGCGGCCTCTGGTGTGGGTTCCCTCGCGGTGGCTGTGTCGGGTCAAGCTTTTTACGGGGTGGCTCCCCTAACCTTGGCTTTGTCGCTGAATGTTGCTAACCGGTATCGCTTCGAGCAGCAAGTGCGGGTGCATCAACATTCGGAAATGGCCCAAGTCCAAAAGTCTGTCAATAAAGTCGAAAAAACGGCGGTGACGGTAATTGTTAAATTACGCAGGCAGTTGTCTGCAGATATTGCAGCGCTGCGCCAGCAAATGGCGACAATGCCTAGGGCAGAGGGCTTTGAGGATTCTCTCGATATCCAGCGGCAGTTGCTGAGTTTAGGAGAGTCGGTAGCTTCTTTGCAAGAAATCGTGGCGTCTGCTGTGCTCGATGTCCGCCAGCAGGTGAGCGAACAACTGCAAGATTTATCGGTTGGCCAACGGGCGAATCTCCAAGCTGTGGAACAGGCTATAGAGCAACTGCAAAGCGCGACGCAAGGCTTGACAGAAACTTCTATCACCAGAGACGACTGGGAAGTAGTAAATACTCGATTTTTGGAAATCCAGAAAGTCATGGCCAATTTGCAAAGCCAACTGCAAGCTCCCGCGCACCAATCGACTGCAGATTTGTCTATTGTCCAAGCTCAAATCCACCGTTTGGAACACGAGCAGCAAGAAGTTGTCAAACCTCACCTCAAGCGCTTAATCTCGGTTGTCAAGGAGTTGCAGCACACACCAGAGAATCGTCAGTAGTCATTAGTCAGCAGTCATTAGTCATCAGTCAGAAGGAAGATTTTTCGACTCTGAGATTCTGCGACTCACGCCCGATCGAACCCAATTTTTTCGACAACTGTGTTAAAAAATGAAAAGCTAATCTGTCTAGTTCACCTGTTTTCAACCTGTTACAAGAAAATTAAATGACTGCAACCGTAACTATTGCTGATAACCCGTTACTAATCGGTCAAGGATTGCCTCCATTTGACGCGATCGAACCACAACACGTAGTCCCCGCTGTTACCCAACTGCTGACCGAACTAGAAGCCTCGCTAGCTGAGTTAGAATGGTCTGTAGAGCCGACTTGGAGCGGCTTAGTAGAACCATTGCAGCGACTCGGAGAGCGTTTAAATTGGAGCTGGAGCATTGTCGGACATTTGATGGGTGTGAAAAATAGCCCGGAATTGCGATCGGCTCACGAAACAGTGCAGCCGGAAGTAGTAAAATTTTGGAGCAAGCTCAGTCAAAGCAAACCGCTTTATGAAGCTTTTAAAGCGCTGCGGGCTAGCGAAAATTGGGACAGCTTAGAGTCAGCTCAAAAGCGAATTGTCGAAGCCTCTCTCCGAGACGCCCAACTCTCCGGCGTCGGTTTAGAAGGCGAGCAAAAAGAGCGTTTTAATGCCATTCAATTAGAATTGGCCGAAATTACTACCCAATTTTCCAATCACGTCCTCGACGCTACCAAAGCATTCAGCATCACCCTCACAAACAAAGACGAAATTGACGGTTTGCCGCCGAGTTTGTTGAGTTTAGCAGCTCAAGCCGCTCGCAGCGCCGGCGAAGAAAATGCGGATGCCGAAAACGGCCCTTGGCGGATTACTTTAGACTTTCCCAGTTACGGCCCTTTCATGCAGCACAGCACCCGCCGCGACTTGCGCGAAAAGTTGTACAAAGCTTTTATCGGCAGAGCAAGTAGCGGAGAATTGAATAACTGGCCGTTGACCGATCGCATTTTGGCTTTGCGCCAGGAAAAAGCTGCTTTGCTCGGGTTTAGCAGTTATGCCGAATTGAGCTTGGCCAGCAAAATGGCTCCCGACGTTGCAGCAGTGGAAGCTTTGTTAGAAGAATTGCGCCAGGCTAGTTATGATGCGGCTGTTAAAGATTTAGAAGAATTGAAAGATTTTGCTGCAGAAAAAGGCGCGCCGGAAGCTGGAGATTTGAAGCACTGGGATGTAGGTTTTTGGTCGGAACGGCGCCGGGAAGAAAAGTTTGCTTTTAGTGCCGAAGAATTGCGGCCTTATTTTGCTTTGCCACAGGTATTAGAGGGGTTATTTGGATTAGTAAAGCGGCTGTTCGGCGTGACAGTAACTGCGGCGGACGGTCAAACTCCTGTGTGGCACAAAGATGTGCGCTATTTCCAAATAGATGATGAAGCAGGAAATACGATCGCCAATTTCTATTTAGACCCCTACAGCCGCCCCGAGGAAAAGCGCGGCGGTGCTTGGATGGACGAGTGCGTGGTGCGCGCTAAATTTGTCGAAGCGGGAAAAACAACTACGCGGTTGCCGGTGGCTTATTTGGTGTGCAACCAAAGTCCTCCGGTTGACGGGAAACCGAGTTTAATGACTTTCTTGGAAGTCGAAACTTTGTTTCACGAATTCGGTCACGGTTTGCAGCATATGCTGACAACGGTAGACTATCCGGGGGCTTCGGGCATCAATAATGTTGAGTGGGATGCGGTGGAATTGCCCAGTCAATTTATGGAAAATTGGTGTTATGATCGCGCGACTTTGTTCGGGATGGCCAAGCATTACGAAACCGGGGAAACTTTGCCGGAACACTATTACCAAAAACTGCTAGCAGCGCGCCACTACATGAGCGGCACCGTCATGCTCAGGCAAGTACATTTTAGCAGCGTTGACATCGAATTGCACCACCGCTATCGATCGGGCGGCAGCGAAACTGTGGCCGATGTCCGCAACCGTATCGCTAAAACTACCACTGTTTTGCCTCCTCTGGAAGAAGACGCATTTTTGTGCGCTTTCGGACACATTTTTGCGGGCGGGTATGCGGCGGGGTATTACAGTTATAAATGGGCGGAAGTTCTCAGCGCTGATGCTTTTGCGGCGTTTGAGGAAGCGGGTTTGGAAGATGAAAGTGCGATCGCCTCTACAGGCAAGCGCTTCCGAGATACAGTATTAGGATTGGGCGGCAGTTTGCACCCGATGGAAGTGTTTAAAACTTTCCGGGGACGCGAACCTAGCACTAAAGCTTTGTTGAGACACAGCGGTTTAGTTGCGGCTTAATCTGCCTTAATCTACTGTGGAATAACTGGGGATTAATGCGGATGAATTTATCGGCATTAATCCCTGTTTTTTGTTAAACAAGATTTAGGCAGATCCTGTATGTCTAGGGTGCGGTGTGCATGAAGTCTTATCGCTATCCAGCAGATTCCAGGTTTATGAAGCACACAACAGATCGTTGGTTCCCCGTAGGGACACGGCAATGCCGTGTCCCTACACTTCCTAAACCGGGAACACGCTATAATTCATGCGTAAAACAACTTTTTGCGTAAGTTTTATTGTTAGAAGATTGATAAGTGGAGCCACACTTTTTTTATTGGTATTAATAGGACTAAAATTTTCACTACCCGCCCATTTTATTGTAGAACCTCATGCAATAAACATCTGTAGTTTGGCACATCATCGCCAATCATTGGGTAAAAATTGGGCAGAAAGTGCGATCGCCAGCAGCTTTTAGTTGAGGTTGGAAAGCTCCTCAAAGCAGCATCAGTCTCAATACTGTTAGTATAGACTTCGATTTGGGAATATTTACTGTTATTGAGCACTGATTATACTTGAATTACATCTCGCGGAAATTAAATTTATATATCGCAACATTTACGGGTTGTTTTCTTTATACAGCTAATGCTTTTATTTGCAAATAAAAATCGACGCTTTTACCGAATCTTTAAGATAGAGTGGCAACAGCGAGTCTTTTTTAAATTTTTGATAAAGCACGGGGTACTAGGCGTCAAAAGGGTGAAAATTTTAGGTATAAACTAAAAAACTTAGTTGGGATTAATTTGAGGATTATCAGAAAAAATCTTTGTATATTATATGATCAAAAGTAAGGATTGATAGTCAATCGTTCACCTACAGATTAAGAATTTCATGGATATTCAATTAATTAATATCGGTTTTGGTAACATTGTGTCTGCTAATCGAGTGATTGCCATTGTCAGTCCCGAGTCAGCGCCAATTAAGCGGATTATTACTGATGCGCGGGAGCGGGGACAACTGGTAGACGCAACTTACGGGCGCCGCACGAGAGCGGTAATTATTACAGATTCGAGTCACGTCATCCTCTCGGCGATTCAGCCGGAAACGGTTGCTAATCGTTTTGTGATCAGCAAAGACGGTCAAGGTCGGGATGATTGAGGTTGGTCAGTTGCAATTTGAGCGCTTACAGTCTAAAGTAAGCGGAAACTTAAATTGTTACACGTTTCTATTCTAAAAATGAAATCCGGTAAATTAATTGTTCTGACGGGGCCTAGCGGTGTGGGGAAAGGCACCTTAGTACGATCGCTCCTCAATCGCCATCCCGAATTATATCTTTCGGTATCCGTGACAACTCGATCGCCCCGTGAGGGAGAAATTGAGGGACAGCACTACTATTTTGTCAGCCGCAGCCGCTTTGAACAAATGGTTGAGGCTGGAGAGTTGGCGGAATGGGCTGAGTTTGCCGGTAATTTTTACGGTACTCCTTATTTTGGTCTCAAGCAAGGAATTGGTGAGGGAAAATGGGTAATCCTAGAAATAGAGTTGGAAGGGGCTAGGCAAATTAGGAATAAGTTTGCAGAGGCGCTGCGAATTTTTATTTTACCTCCTTCTTGGGAAGAATTGGAGCGGCGGCTGCGGAGCCGGGGTCAAGATTCCGAAACTGCGATCGCCCGTCGGTTGGTGCGGGCTAAAGAGGAAATTGAAGCAGCAGGGGAATTCGATTTCCAAGTTGTTAATGATGATTTGGAAGTTGCTTTGAAAAAGCTAGAATCAATACTTAATTTGGTTGAGCTTTCAGGTAACTAATGACTAATTACCCATTTCTCTGTCCTGGCTAAAACTTCGCTACTTTGTTTGATAGCAACACAAACTTTTAAATTCAATTCCAGAATATTCAATGAAGGCGAATTTTTTCTCAAGGGTTCAATTTCGCGAGCAGAACAGCCCAACATTTCCATATAAGCTAGCGTCCAGCCAATAGCTGCAATGTCCCCTACATTGCCTTCTCCGGCGCAGAGGAAACATCCCAATTCGCCCTCCGGCCCACACTCAGGACAAACCCAATTGCCCAGTTGTGAATGGGGCAGATTTGTGCGGGAGGCGGATGCAATTGTTAATGCTTTAATATGATTTTGAACTACTTGTTTAAAACCTCGGTTTTGGTTGCTGCGGTGGTCGGAATGTGTGTGCGATCGCCCGATTTCTTCTGCTTGCTGTTGTGGCGAAGCAACAGAGGCTGTTTGGTTCTCCCTGGTTACTCTAGATTCGCCTAGGTTCGCTGTTAGCTGAATACCATAGTCTTTCGACTCCGCAGTCTGAGAGTGGTTGAGTGCGGTGGAGGAATCGGGTTCGGAAGTTGTGAAGGATTGTTCTATGCGATCGGCAAAATCTTGCATTGACAGGTGATGTTCGATCGCCAAAGACCAAGTTCTTTTATGTCGGAGGTCGCCATATTTTCTGGCTTCTTCCTCAGTAATGCCGATCGCCGCAGCCTCTTGGCGCAGGACATTCATCGAAGTCATTGTATCTGATATCATTAGTTTGTTTGCAGTTAAATTTACGATTGCCCGCTCAGCCTACAAATAAATTACCTTAGATATACTACAATAGTCCGGACTATTTTGAGATCCTACTCGGAAACCCTTGATTTTCCGTTAGCAAGTGGATTCTGCACTCGCCCTGAAACGCTTATTTTACCCTTGGCAATCACACACTGTCCGAAGTATTGATAGTAGCCTAAATCTAAAATCTCAAATCTCAAATCTAAAATTGGATGACTTCAATTCTTCCCGATACAGCTTTATCTGTTGCCGGACTAACATCATACCTGCAAGAGTTGTTGGAGGGCGATCGCAACCTGCAATCAGTTTGGCTGACAGGCGAGGTGTCGAACGTTTCGCACCACCCCAGCGGCTGCTTTTTCACTCTGTGCGACACTGACAAAAGCGCTGCGATTCGCTGCGTGGTGTGGAATTCTCAGCGGCAAAAATTGGTGCAAATCCCGGAAAAAGGCGAACAGTTGCTGGTTTTGGGAAGCATCCGGGTTTACAAAAATCGCGGCGAGTACCAGTTGACAGTTGTGCAATCGCTACCGGCTGGGGAAGGATTGCAGGCTTTGCGGTTGCAGCAATTGCGATCGCGCTTGGATGCTGAGGGTTTCTTCGATCCCGCCAGAAAGCGCCCGATTCCCGCACACCCGCAAATTGTGGCCGTGGTGACATCCGATACAGGCGCTGCTTGGGGAGACATTCAGCGCACTCTAGCCCAAAGATATCCCGGTTTGCGGGTGTTGCTGTCGCCGACAGGAGTGCAGGGAGAATTGGCTGCTGCTGCGATTGCTAGGGCGATCGCCCGGGTAGAATTGGACGGTAGGGCGGATGTGATCGTTTTAGCGCGCGGCGGCGGTTCTGCGGAAGATTTGGCTTGTTTTAATGATGAGAGAGTTGTCAGGGCGATCGCGAATTGTGCGATTCCAATTATCACTGGTATCGGACACGAAAGAGACGAATCTCTAGCCGATTTAGTAGCAGATAAACGAGCCCACACTCCGACTGCGGCGGCCGCTCAAGCTGTACCAATTTTAGCAGATATTTATTTTGAACACAAGCAGCGAATGGTCAATTTAGCAAACGCTGTGCGGGCAAGATTTCAGACAGAAGAAGAGCATTTGCAACTGTTACAAAATCGCTTAAAACGCTTACCTGCGACATCCCGAACTTTGCGGCAAGCAACTGGTAAACTAGAAGTATTGCAAGAAAAGTTATCCGCACTGAATCCGGCAGCGGTATTGCAAAGGGGTTATGCAGCGGTAATCCAAAGTGACGGTACGATCGTCCGCACAACTGACGGTTTGGAATTGGGAGAGGAATTGACTGTGAGGTTGAGTCGGGGCGTGCTGAAAGTTAAGATTGTAGAAGTATTGGATGCAGAAGAAAAGTTATGATTGATTCGCAGTTGCGCCAGTCTGACTGGAATTATGAGGAAACGGTCGATCGAATTGAAGCGATTATCGATCGGGTGGAATCGGGAGAGTTGCCTCTAGAGGAGGTTTTCGAGCAGTTTGGGGTGGCTGTGGAGTGTTGGCAGGAGTGCGAAAGGTTTTTGGCGCGTGGGAAAAAACAGATGGATTTGTCGATCGAGCTTTTAGCTGCGGAACCCGATTTTTAAGCGCAGGTGAACGGGGATTAAGGCCGATAAATGTAGGTGAAATAGCAGGTGAAACCGAAAGTCCGACAGGGAATTAATTCCCTGTCTCATAGCGAAAGTCCTCTGAAGAGGACTGTTAAATTCATTAGTCCTCTTTAGAGGACTTGCGCTATGAGGCGGGGATTTCAATCCCCGCCGGAATGTGTGTCAGACGTGTTTGTTAACACCATCAAACACCACAAATCAATGCAAACCCTGACAAATAAATCCCGACCAATAACTCAAATCATCAAAAGGATTTGACAGAGTGTAAATATTTTCTTTCAAACTTTCATATCTTTTCTTCTGTTTCTGAATCTGATTCTCCCGCTTCGTTATTTTCTTCAACTCCGCCCCCAACTTATTAAACTCATCCGTCTCCTTGTGGTAAAATTTCTGCAGCAATTTTAACTTTTGTTTTTCCTTTTGAACCACAGCCAATTTTGACTTTAAATCCCCAATAATTCTCTGAAGCAACGGATCGATTTGCGGTTGATAAAGCTCTTTCAACTCCGCACCCGAAATTGTCCGCAACCTCACCTGTGCCCGTCGCAAAGCCTCTGGACGACTCAAACCTTCCCGACGATACTGATAGTAAAAAATCGAAAATAGCGAAGTAGCGAAATCATCTACCGCCCACAAAGTGCTGACCACACTCCGCGCCCCCGCACACAAAAACCCCGTTCCCAAACTAAGAAGATTATCGGTAATTTCCGTCCCTCCTAAATTAGTTTCGCAGCAGGACATAAACACATCGGATAACTGCGGCAAGCGCCAACCAGGTGTCATCAATTCCCCTAACGTGATACTCCCGTCTCCTAAAAACAATCGCGATTCTAAAGGATTGTCCAAACGCGAGACAGCGTGGTGGCTGGAGTGAATTACATTCACTTTTTGGATCAGGTTTCGATAGGCTGCGACTGTTGCTTCTTGACTTCCTTTTAAGCGCTCAGGTTTGGTCACAATTTCGGCAATTTGTTCGCACTCAAAAGGAGTGAAGTACAAATCATCAGTGGCATTTTCCACAATCCCGTATTTCGGCGATTCTATGCTTTCATCTTTACTGCAATACTCCAAAATTCTGCAACTGGGAACGTAACGAATCAGGAAATAATCGCTAAGAACCCCCCCCGGCCCCCCCTTGCTAAGCAGGGTGGAGTGGGGGGGTTCTATCGGCAATGCCGCCAGCGGAATCTGATGCAAAAACAGATGCGGAATCACAATCAATTCCTCAATCCCATCCAAACAATTATTAATCAAGTCATCAACTTTCAACCGCTGCGACAACTGAGACAAAAACTCATCCATCCCCTGTTGCCAAATTTTCCGATCCAGCAAATAAGGCAACAACCAACTCTCGCGAATCCACTTCTGAAATTTTCCCAAACCCTCTCCCTGACAAGTGTGAATCTGCGGCGCTTTATCCTTGTAAATCACAAAAACATGAGTGTTATCAGTCGTGGTATAAAAACAGAGAATCACCGTCTGCGAATTGTCAATAAGTTTCTGCATTTTCGCAAACTGCATCGGATCGACTTGAACTTGTCCAGCTAAAACTGGATCTAAACTGCGAATATTTTCCCAGATTCGCTGTTTCTGGGCTTCCAATTCTTGAATCTTCTCCGTGTAAGCAGATAACTCTGCCCGACTGCGCGACTGACTCCCCACACCGGCTAATTCTTTATGACCTTCAGAAGGTTTGCGGAGTTGTTCAACTTCTGCGTCAATTTCCCGCTGCTTGGCCTCAAATTCCTGCAAATACTTTTGCACGGCGGGTGGAATTTCGCTGCTAGCATACAAATCATTGCTGTGCATTAAATCGACTAACCGCTGAGCCCGGGTTCTGTCGCAATATTCTATGGCTTTTTCCAGTTGGTTGCTGTTGACGCAAGCTTGAATTGCCTTTTCGTAAACATCGATCGATTCTGCTAAAATCTGCTGGCGGATATCGTCGGAAGTTGCCCAACTTCTACTTTTTTCTACTGCTTGAATTGCTTTCTCGAATCCTTCCAGGGCGATATCCCAGAGACCAGCAGTGAAAGCGGTATTGCCGAGGTTTCTTCCGGTTGTGAGACAGTTTAAAGGAAAAGCAGCAGGAGTGCGAATTTCTAATGCTAAGCGAAAACAGGCGATCGCCTCTTCTATATTCGCCGCCCTGACTCCCTCTATTCTGTCACTATAGGTATTCCCCAAATTATTTTGAGTCGCTGCCCAATTTGCGGGATAAGCCTCGGGGGTATAGACTTTTAATGCTTCCCGATAACAAGCGATCGCCTCTTCTATATTGGCCCCCCTAACTCCTTCTATTCTGTCACTATAGGCAGGCCCCAAATTGTTTTGAGTCGCTGCCCAATATTCGGGATAATTCTCAGGGGTATAGACTTTTAAAGCCTCGCGATAACAAGCGAGCGCCTCTTCTATATTCTTTGCCCTGACTCCTTCTATTCTGTTACTATAGGCAGGCCCCAAATTGTTTTGAGTCGCTGCCCACTTTTCGGGATAATTCTCGCGGGTATAGACTTTTAAAGCTTCCCGATAACAGGCGAGCGCCAGTTCTATATTCGTCGCCCTGACTCCCTCTATTCTATGACTATAGGCAACCCCCAAATTGTTTTGAGTTATTGCCCAATTTTCGGGATAATTCTCAGGGGTATAGACTTTTAATGCTTCCCGATAACAGGCGATCGCCTCTTCTATATTCTTTGCCCTGACTCCCTCTATTCTGTCACTATAGGCAGCCCCCAAATTGTTTTGAGTCATTGCCCATTGTTCGGGATAATTCTCGGGAATACGGACTTTTAATGCTTCCCGATAACAGGCGATCGCCTCTTCTATATTCTTTGCCCTGACTCCTTCTATTCTGCCACTATAGGCATTCCCCCAATTGTTTTGAGTCATTGCCCAATTTTCGGGATAATTCTCGCGGGTATAGACTTTTAATGCTTCCCGATAACAGGCGATCGCCTCTTCTATATTCCCTGCCCTGACTCCTTCTATTCTGTCCCTATAGGCATTCCCCAAATTGTTTTGAGTCGCTGCCCAATTTTTGGGATAATCCTCGCGGGTATAGACTTCTGATGCTGTGCTATAACAAGCAATACCTATTTCTAAATTCCCTGCCCGCCGCCCCAGAGGAAACTGATTAATTAAATTGCCAAAAGAGACAATATCTGCTGCAATGGCTGCAGCTTCTTCTGAGGTAACTTTTGTGAATTTGGATGTAGCCCAAGCTTGTAAGATTCGAGCAAATTTTAAATCCAATTTGTCGAAATTTTGCTGTAAAATACGATATACGACTTGAGGATCTCCGCCACTGTCTGACGTTGCTTGCAACACCTCCATCAAGAAAGAAAAATACTCTTGAGGAGTTGCTGTACTGCCGACAAAGTTTGCCAATTGTGCCGCTAGATTCTGCAACCAACCTGCCTTGGAGTTGCCCTCTGCTGCCATCTTCTCCGCTTCCGCTGCCATGACTTGCACAAAATTGGCATCAACTAAGTCTCGATTGGCGTTGAGAATATCCTCCTCTTCACCGCTAGGGCACTCAAGCAGGGCTTGAATCAGTTCGAGATAGGCGGCGATGCGTTGTTCATCCATTAGAGTTTCCCTTTATTCTGTATATATATCGATCGGCAATTTGGGGGATAATTATGCAAATATCCTGAAAAATTCTAGATATTTGTCTTTGGAATGTTGTAGGGGCGGGTTCACCCACCATCAGCGCCAAAAACAAACAAACTCAAAAACCCGCCCCCACCCAACGAGAAATCTCATGTACATCCTTCCCATTTTGTAGAGGCGGGTTCACCACCTATAATCGCCAACAACAAACAATCTCCAAAACCCGCCCCCACCCCATGCAAAAAAACCAAAAACGCAATATTTTAATTGTTTTTTCGTATTGAGAGATGGGGCGGGTTTTTTAGATTGTAGATTTTTATCAGATATGGTTAGTGAACCCGCCCCTACAAGTCATAGCAATTTATCCAGATTTCTGAGAGATTGCCGATTTATGACAAGGCAAAATCATCACCATCTCCCCAAATTTCAGCTAATTTCTCCAACAAATCTTCAGCAATCAAATTCAGTTCCGCTTTCACATCCTCCTCAATATCTGAAGCTTTCTCCACAGGTGAAGATTTATCACCAGAGAAAGATATATCTCTATTTCCCAAACCTCGACTACTATAACCACTTCCCGCTAAAGCCTTCCCCCCTTCATAGCCCCAGTCAGATTTCTCACTACTGTGCAAAACTTTATTCAAAATTGCCACTATTTCAGAAATAGATTTATTTTGCAATTTTTCCCGAACTTGTGCTTGTGCCGGGTCATTTTCTTCCAAATCAGATAGCAACTCTTCAATTTCATTTTGCACTAGCGGAATTGCCAACTCAATCCGATCCAAATACTCCCACAACTCCTCAACTGGTTTGAGATTAGTTAGAGAAATCTCTTCAGTTTCATCCAGAATTTCCACAGCCGGAATAAAGCCCAAAAGTTTCACCTTATCGAAAGGTTCGGCAAACTGAACGACGATATAGGCAATGCGATTTTCCCGCACTTCCGGCAGAGAAATAGCCCATTCTCCGAGCTGAACCGGACAGCATTCTATCTTGCCAATTCCCGGCAAAACCAAATCGCCCACATCCACAACCGCCCGCATTACTGGATTCCAACTATCACCGCCATCAATATCGGTTTCCATTTCCATCCATTCCAAGAAATAGTTAACCGCCCAAACCGCCAGGGTATTAAAATAAACCCGCTTGCCTTTTTGCGGATTAGCTTGCTCTGAAGCAAATTGCAGAGCCAAATTGCGGGCAGTTTGCTCCAGAGGAATTTCTAACAAATAAGTATCTATGCTATTCACCATTATTCCTCGGGTTGATATCCAAACTTAAGTGCAATCTCTTTGACGAGAGCCAAACCTGTTCTTTTCCAGTGAGAGTTGAGAGTTTGATAGTCAATGTTTAACTCTCTGGCAATTTTTGACAATTTATCTGGAGGGTCTTGCAACAGCAATCGCAGTGCGAGTACGTGAGAATTGGCATCCGGTCGAGGGCGGCGATTTTCGGGATTATTTGGCTTCTTCTTATCTATTTTTTCATTGGGATAACTGTTTCGCAGTTCTCCCATCGGATCGTCTTCAATACACTGCCATAGTTGGTGGCCGATGCGCTGCTTATTTTGAGCTTGTTCTCTCTCGATGAGTTGCTCAATTCCATTTTTAGTGGTATGGTCTATCGGTTCTTGAGCCTCAAACTTTTCACCTCGCTTGCTCGTAATCGGAGCATCAAAACTAACACTAAAAATCTGTTGCTGCATCCGGCGATATTGCTCATAGACTTTGTTCTTGAGAGTTTTATTGAACCGCTGAACCACTCGGGTTCGCAACACATCAGCAGCGAGATTGTCGAGGTCAATTCCCCTCAAAAATGCCGAAAGCGTTTTGAGAAAACCGCAATAAGCTTCCTGCATCATTTCCTCTAAATCAATATTAGGATAAGGATGCTTGCGAATTCCGGGCAAATGGGGAATGAGTTGGCACAATTGATTTTTGAGTCTTTCTTGTTCCTTACTACTCTCTTGCGAGTCTTTCAAGAGTTGTAGAAGTTGGCGTAACTGTTCGTCGGTGTTCACAGGCACGTTCGGATGACATCGAGATAATTCGATTATCCCAGGGAAAATAGTGCTGTAACGTGCGAGCAATAACAAAGCCAAGGAAATCGGTTTGAGTTCCCAACCCGTGGCTGGAAGCAACAAGTTGAAACTTGCCCCTACAGGAACTAAACCTGCTAAGGGTTCGACGGGGGTATCATGTCTCGTCATAGTCCAGTTTTTGCGTGTTGATACTCTGATATCGCAGGTTTTGGCGGCTTTATGCAGAATTGAGCAAAAATTTTTCGTAAAGGTAATGCAATAAGGACTGAAGTCCTTACTACGAAATTAATCCGGTGTAAAATTGACAATCATAGGGACTTCTCCATTGCGCTTTTGAAGAGATATCGCAGGAGTCGCCCCGTTTTATGCACATTCCAAAAATAAATCATATCAAACCCTATTGATAGCAAAGGATTTGATATGAAGCGAATTCTATTAGCCAGGATTTGGTATAGCGCGGTTTCTACAATTTGTCGATCGACCTTTTGGCTTTATTCGTCAGATTTTTTACAGCATCTTTAGCATCTTCTGCTGCGTGGCGGGCGGAGGCTTCGGCTTGTTTGGCTTTGCCTTCAACCTGGTCTTTTCTGTTGCCCGTGATATTACCGAAAATTTCCTGAGCTTTGCCTTCTAAATTTTTGCCGATCGCCTTCGCTCTGTCTTCTGCACTCATAATAAGCTCCGTTTGGCAAGTTGCTTTAGTAACATTGTAAAATCAACTTGCCTGCAATTGCCTTTAACTTCATATTAATTTATATTCTGCTTGACCTCGGTCTTCTTCTAAGGACTTACTTCGTGCAAATTCCTCACTCAAAAACTAAACGATTGCTTTTTTTGACCACTGAATACGTCGGCAAAATTTGTCCTAAAAAACTATTTCAAACTCGCCGCAGCAACTTTAATCGGTTCGAGCAATTCTAACGGCAAATGCAGCATATTCAATTGGGTGCTATCTGCTGCTTTCCTTTCAGGATCGGGGCCGTGATAGTCGCTGCCACCAGTTGCCAGCAAACCGTAATGAAGACACAAATCTTTCAACTTTTGGATTTGGCTAGAACTGTGGCTGGGATGGTATACTTCAACTCCCATTAAACCAGCATCTACTAATTCTTTTAAGACTTCCTCAACAGCACCGCCGCGAAATAAATAAGGATGAGCCCACACTGGTACTGCGCCGCAACTCTTCAGTAAATCGATGCCTTCGACGATCGAGAATTTCTCGTAATGAACATAAGCCGGGCCGTCATCTCCCAGCCAGCGATCGAATGCTTCCCGCGATGATTTGGCGTGACCGGCTTTTACAAGTGCAGAGGCAATGTGAGGCCTTCCCGGTGCCATTCCTGGGGATGTTTTTGGCAGTTCGATCGCGTATCCCATTGCTGCTAATTTTTCGACCATTTCCTGCGATCGGCGAAACCTTCCTTCCAGGCGATCGTTCAAAGGAACGCGCAACTTATTTGCATCGGGATAAAAACCTAAAATGTGCAGCGATCGGCCGTTGTGAACGGTGCTGAGTTCGAGTCCGGGGACTATTTCGATACCGTGCAAAGCAGCGGCGGCGAAGGCTTCATCCCAACCTGACATCGTATCGTGATCGGTGACGGCCAAGGCGCGAACCCCCGAAGACGCGGCGGCGGCTACGAGTTCGGCAGGGGTGAGAGTGCCGTCGGAATAAGTAGTGTGGCAGTGGAGCTCTAGCATTTTTTCGGGTAAGTTAAAGTCTGTAAAACCTGCAATTATTCCCCTCACTCACGCGACATATATCGTCCCTGCGATCGACAAGTTTTTGGGTAATTTCAATCTGTTAGCTGTAATAAGTTTTCGCGCCTTTAATTGGGACATTGCTGTTTATTAAAAGCTTGCGTGGGGTGGGTCTCTTGCCCGTCTTTGCAGTTGAATTTAGATGCCGAACACCTTAGCTATTTCTTAATTTCTCGCATTGGGGAAATGACACCCTCTGGCAATTTGGGAGGAATCGGCGATATTTCAATACTTTGTATGTTGTGAACTGGGATAACTACCAGTTTATCTGCCAATTCGAGAATTATCGGGTCTGCTGTCAACATTTTGTGCAGGCGAGTGCCTAAAGTTGCTTGCTCTCCTACTGTTCCCTCTGGCGCACTGAACTGGAAGTGTTGCTGTTTGCCGTTGGTATAGTGGATTGTCAGATCGATAATTCTTTCTTGGTTGGTTGCTTGCATAATTTTTTTTCCCTAACAGTTGATCGGGACTTCGCAAAATTAACAATAAATTAAAACTGGCGATCGCACCACGATTGGAAAGCTCGTTGGAAAGATTTTGACCAAACGAGGCTGTCGGTACGAAAGTCCGGTTACTGCTAATTTTACCACAAAAACTGTACGGAAACTCGCCAACTTACCCAGTATACAATTGGCAGTCGCGCTGTCTTTGCTCCTCAATGCGCGAGAGCCTTCGCCAGCAATATTTGGCCGATCGGGCTTTCTTCTATGCCACTTGGCAAAGTGGCTCAATTTAGCCTGTGTAGCGACTTGACTCAAAGCGGTCTCAAGTCATACAGCAGAGGCATTTGAGCGCTTTGGGTGTCAAGGTTTTTCGACGTGGGAACTGTGGAGGTTAGGATAGTGGCCTTCTGCTGTCACTGACCTAGAGGATTTTTTTATAAATTAATAACATAACATTCAGGTACAGCTTATGAAATCCACACTTTGTTTTCCCGAAACTTCTATTGAATATAACACCGTTGCTGTTAACAATAATGCTATTGACTCTTGTATCCTTGCAGCTTGGATTGATTTAGTAGGAGGAGATTTTGATAATTTGGGAGGAGATGATTGGCTGCCATTGTGTGGCGACATTGATGACGGCGAAATTTACCGGGAATGGTTTTTGTGGCAAGACAGCGAAGTGACTCAAGAGTGGGAAGCTTACGATCCCATTACTAATTATCGAGTTGTGGCACCTAGCCGAGAAATGATGATTGCTAAAATCGACCAAATAGAAGCTTCCAGAACAATTTAGTTGAATAGGAGAAGGTTAAATCTTGATTTTCAACTTTAATAAAACTTCTGTAAACAAACCCGGTTTCTCCCAACCACAAAGAAACCGGGTTTTTCAGACCACAACTCTAGGTTTGGGTTGAGTTCCACTGACCGAACATAATAATTTATGGCGCAACTGCTTGTTGTTTTTCTCGTTCTAATTTGCGCTGCTTCAAGGCGGCAAGATTTTGTTTAATCGTGTCGATTGCAAATCCAGCTTCCTGCTGTTGGTATAATTCGCTGGCACGGATCAAATCTGCAACTGCCTCCTCATCCGAGCGCAAATTCGCACAAGCCAAGGCGCGATTGTGGTAAGCTTCTGCTAAAGTTGAAACTTGTTCTACAGCACTGGTAAATTTATCTTTAGCTTTGCGGTAATTTCCCGACTGATAAGCCTCAATTCCTTGTTGAAAATAAACGGAAGCTTTACTGCCGCTGTCGGTATCGGGAAATTCTGGGTAAGTTAAAATTGGTTCTTTAAAGAGTACAGAAATGCTGCCCTTGCCGAAGTAAGCCCAAGTCATTGTTCCAAACCCAATCCCCAGCACGAGGGCAATAATGACAGACAGAGCAATAAAATTGGTGAGTTCCATAGAGCAATATTTGTTGTATTATAATATGATAAGTTAATTCCTAACTTCTGCACCAATGGCTGCGCGGATTGACCTCAACTGGAAATGGTTTTTCGGATCGCTAGCTTTAGTATTGTCGATCGGCTTAATTTCTGCAACTGCCAGTTCTGACGCAGCAACGAACACGCAAACTCAAGCAGGGTGGCAATTGTTGCAGCGGGATGAGACGGGGTTGGTTGTAGTAATGCGACACGCGATCGCCCCAGGTACGGGAGATCCTGCTAACTTTAAGTTGGGTGACTGTTCCACCCAGCGCAATTTATCAGCACAAGGAAGAACGCAAGCCAAGCAAATTGGAGCCGAATTTCGCAACCGCAACATCAAAGTGGGCAGAGTTTTATCCAGTCAGTGGTGTCGGTGTTTGGAAACAGCAAAACTGATAAATATAGGCAAAGTCGAACCGTTCCCAGCGCTGAACTCGTTCTTTAGCGACAGCAGCAAAGAAGCCAGACAAACAGCAGCAATTCGCAAGTTGATTGTTGACAACCGCAACACTAAAGGCGCGGTTATTATGGTAACTCATCAAGTAAATATTACCGCTATCACTGATATTGTACCGCAAAGCGGCGAAGCTGTGATTCTCAAAAGCGATCGACAAGGTAAAATCCAAATAGTCGGACGAATTGGAGGATTTTAAAGAGATAGAAAGTTATAATATTATTAATTTTCCCTTACCAATTCCCCATTACCAATTTATATGAGTTTCCACTACAGCGCCGCCCTAGTGACTTTAGCAGACCTTGATAAGGAAGTTCTCGTTAAATTTTACAAAAATTTTCTAGACATAGAACCAAACCCTTATATTCCCAATACTTATGCTGAATTTCAACTCCCAGGCTTAAGACTCGGCATATTCAAACCCAAAGATTCCCACAAATCAGAATTTGCAAATCGAGCAAAAACAGGCATGAGTCTGTGTTTGGAAGTCAGCGATATCGAAACTGCGATCGCCCGAATTTGGGCTTTAGGTTATCCGCCCAACGGAGAAATTATCAAAGCTTCTCACGGTCTAGAAATCTATGCCTTCGATCCTGCCGGGAACCGCATAATTTTACATCAATCCCATGAGAATGTAGGATGAGGGCTAATTATTGGTGAACTCTCGATCTTCTCTTCTCTTCCTACCCTTCGGGAACGGCTTCGCGGTTCGTTCAAAAAAACATCTAGTTCACAAGCCGCTGAGGATTGCTATATAAGTTATGCAATTGCTTCACCACCTTCGCAATTACATTATAAAGTTTACCTCTACAAGTCAAAACTGCCTTAACTATCTAATTAGTTCAGCAAAACTATAAAAACTGATAATTAATAACAGCAATGCTGTCAGGTGAGTTAGCTGAAATTGAGGTCGCGGGCCGATCGATTCCCGCACCAAAATTGAAAAAGACGAACCAATTATATAACTCAGAGACAGCGTTAAATATTGCCACTGCAATGTTACACTCCACAGCCCAAGCAAAATCATCGCCAAAGTCAACATCACCAACTCAACAAACCGAGGCGGATTGTGCTGAGTAGACAGAATCAAAGTGTCCAACCAATATTGCCAAGGTCTCATGTGTTAGCGATCGAGCTTTTGGATTTAGCCTTCTAGCTTAACCTACGATCGCCATTCAGTTTGTTGCTGCAAACACCTTAAAGCCTCCGCCGTCTCAACCTGCGGAAATTGCCCATAAAAGCGACTGACACTGTAAAAAGGGTGAGGAGTCTCCAGAACGATCAACTTATCGCCCATTTGGGCCAAAAATCCCATTAAATCTGCCGGGGCGACAGGCGCGCAAATCCACAAAGCCAGCGGTTGCTGCGACTCCAAAGCCTTAGCCGCCACAGCCATCGTCATCCCCGTAGCAATCCCGTCATCTACCAAAATCGCCAAAGCCCCAGCGGCGCTGATATTTGGGCGTCCAGGAGACAAATCTGCCAGCAGAGATTGAGCATTATTTTGAGCCAGGGGCAGTGCTGATTTTTGCAAGCGTAAATTGTGCTGCTTTTGCTTTTCCCAGAGGACGTGACCATCAGCAGTTGCAGCCCCGATCGCCAATTCTAAATTATCGGGGCGAGTAATTTTCTTGGCAACAACCACATCCAAAGGACAGCCCAAGCGACGCGCAATCGGCACAGCAACGGGCAAACCCCCGCGCGGCAAGGCGTAAACAATCGGTTTCACCGCCTTCTGTGTCATTAAACTCAACTTGCCGAACTCGTCCACAACTGCCTCGGCCAGTTTTTCGCCTGCATCGGCGCGATCGTCAAAAAACGGGTTAGAGAACATATTTTTGCCTGTACGAGCTCAACCAAACAATTGGAGATTGTGCCAGTGTTAATTGGAGATTGTGCGATCGAGCGTAGCTATCCCGTAGCGAATCGACAGCATCGCACACAAGCATCTAGCCAATCTCAAATCACCAAACCCGATCTAAACTATAAACTCTAGACTCCAAAATCTCTCCCTAATTGTAAAATGTATGTCCAGCGACTTGCAACTCAGCCTTTTTGACAACAATCAAAGTGCCACTTTCCAAACAGACTCAATACCAGCAAATGCCAAAATTCCCATCCCTCCCGGCACTTATCAAAATATGGAACAAATCGGCGATCACTGCAACCGCTGCTACCGCTGCGAATTGGGCAATACGCGCACTCACGCTGTCATCGGGCGCGGCAATCCTCAAGCCTCAATTTTGATTGTGGGAGAAGCACCCGGACAAAACGAAGATGAAACCGGATTGCCCTTCGTCGGGCGATCGGGCAAACTGTTAGATAAGATTTTAGAATCCGTGGGATTGAGTGCAGAAACCGACGTATTCATTGCCAACGTCATCAAATGTCGCCCTCCCAACAACCGCCCTCCGACAGCAAAAGAAATCGAAGCTTGCAAACCATACTTGCTCGAACAAATTCGCATCTTAGACCCCAAAATTATTTTATTAACCGGTGCAACAGCCCTCAAAGGTTTGCTAAGCGACAAGCGACCAATTAGTAAAATCCGAGGTCAATGGATTGAATGGGAAAATCGTTTGTGTATGCCAATTTTTCACCCATCGTACTTGCTGCGAAACCCCTCCCGTGAACCGGAGACTCCGAAATGGTTTATGTGGCAAGATATGCAGGCTATTAAGGCTAAATTGGATGAATTTAAATAGCAATTGTAATAATTTTTTGTTGTGCTTTGTATGGGCGGGTTTCCCCAACTATAATTGGCTAAAACAGATAATCTCGTAAACCCACTCCCCACTGTAAATCGCTCAACCAAAAATTCGTGGATTTTCTGATACCTCTGTCAGGAACAGGCAAGATGCCTGTTCCACAATAAAATTATTTTCTGTCAGGAACAGGCAAGATGCCTGTTCCACAATACAAATTACAGCCGATTCCAGGTTTATGAAGTACAGTAGCAGCAGCTTGTAAACCAGTTTTTAAAGTGCTGTGGATTAACC
>NZ_JAUBQB010000049.1:0-52749 GCF_036701035.1 Microcoleus sp. Pol7_B2
ATCTTGCACTTTATTCTCGATCACGCGCTCGAAACCTTTCGCGACGCAATATGCACTCGATTATTCAGCAAGCCCTATTTAACCTACCCAGCCATTAAAAAAAATAATAATCAGCATTATATCTGAAAATTACAGTGTAGAAATCAATCATATTTTATTGATAAATTAGTTTTAATTGACTCAAAAAATTTTGAAAACATACTAATAATTTAACACACAATCGCCCATCTGATAATTACCTCGGCAGAAACAACTGAGCCCCAGAAAGGTATAGAATACTTAGGATATAGCAATCAATTTACCCACTATGACAGAAGACAAAACATTGACAACCGCTAGCGGAATTCCGGTTGCAGATAACCAGAATTCCTTGACTGCTGGTGAACGCGGGCCTATCCTCATGCAGGATTTTCACCTGATGGAAAAGCTGGCTCACTTCAACCGGGAACGCATTCCTGAGCGCGTTGTCCATGCAAAAGGAGCCGCTGCATTTGGCACGTTCACTGTCACCCATGACATTACTCGCTACACCAAAGCTCAGCTATTCTCAGAAGTTGGCAAAGAAACTCAGGTTCTCCTCCGTTTCTCTACAGTAGGCGGCGAACAAGGTTCAGCGGATGCCGAACGTGACCCCAGAGGTTTTTCAATGAAGCTCTACACCGAAGAAGGCAACTGGGATTTAGTAGGCAATAACACCCCTGTTTTCTTCATCCGCGATCCCCTCAAATTCCCTGATTTGATCCACACCCAAAAGCGCCATCCCCAAACGCATCTCAAAGATGCTGACGCGAAGTGGGATTTCTGGTCGCTGAGTCCAGAAGCTTTGCATCAGATAACTATTCTGTTTTCCGATCGCGGTACGCCGAAAAACCACCGCCACATGGACGGTTTTGGCAGCCATACGTTCAGCCTCATCAATGCTCAAGGAGAACGGGTTTGGTGCAAATTCCACTTCAAAACCATGCAAGGTATTGATAATTTCACCGCCGAAGAAGCGACGCAGATCAAAGGCGAAGACCCCGATCATGCCACTCGCGACTTGTTTGAGGCGATCGACCAAAGTAATTATCCCAAATGGCGGTTTTGCATTCAAGTAATGACCGAGGCCCAGGCCTCCGAGTATCGCGAAAACCCTTTTGACTTGACAAAAGTGTGGAAGCACTCAGAGTTTCCGTTAATTGATGTGGGAATTCTTGAACTCAATCGCAATCCACAAAACTTTTTTGCTGAGGTGGAACAAGCGGCATTTTCTCCTTCTAATGTCGTTCCAGGTATTAGCTTCTCTCCCGACAAAGTGCTGCAATCTCGCATCATGTCTTATCCAGATGCTCAACGCTACCGTCTCGGTGCAAACTATCAGCAATTGCCTGTCAATCAACCAAAGTGTCCGGTGATGCACTATCAACGGGATGGCGCAATGGCACCGGGTAACAACGGTGGTAGCGGGCCCAACTACGAACCCAACAGCCACGAGGATGCGCCGAAGCAAAACTGTGTTTATGCTGACCCAGCTTGGGACTTAGGAAATGTCAAAGTCGATCGCTACGATCACCGTAAGGGAAATGACGATTACACCCAAGCAGGAGACCTCTATCGCTTGATGAAACCCGACGCACAGCAGCGGCTTGTCGCTAACATTGTGGAAAGTTTGAGTGCAGCAAAATCGGAGATTCAGATGCGCCAACTCTGCCATTTTTTCCGCGCCGATCCGAATTACGGCCGCCAAGTCGCAGAAGGTTTAGGAATTGCGATCGATCCGTCTATGATGCCCGCTGCTGGTCAACCGGTTGGTGTGTAAGCTGCTACGCATCTAATTTGACAGTCAGTTTGTCCGATCGGATTGTCGGATGGTTAAGAAAGCCCCTCTTTCTATTCAATTTAGATGCGTAATAGCTTAGAATCTGAGAACATTTAATAGACATCTGCTTAAAAGCAGATGTCTATTGAAACTATGCGTGTAATAGGCACTCTTAGCCCGCGTCTTAGGTGCAAGCTAAATGCAGTAAAGCTTAACGTCATGGAGTTGGGGGCGCTCGTGATTTTTTACAAAGGTCTCTTGCAAAGCGACAGAACCAACTAAAATAAGTTGAGGAACTGCAAGAAAAACCAAACAAGGGAAACAAAACTATGACTTTACCAGTTGGGTGCGCT
Source organism: Microcoleus sp. Pol7_B2 (assembly GCF_036701035.1). NCBI lineage: Bacteria > Bacillati > Cyanobacteriota > Cyanophyceae > Oscillatoriales > Microcoleaceae > Microcoleus > Microcoleus sp. Pol7_B2. The sequence goes on from NZ_JAUBQB010000049.1 coordinate 2,152, forward strand.
GCCCCTCAATTTACCGCCAAAGACACTAATGGCAACACAGTCTCCCTGTCCCAATTCGCAGGTAAAACCGTAATCTTGTATTTCTACCCGAAAGATGACACCCCCGGTTGCACAAGACAAGCCCAAAGCTTTAAAGCAGCTTATGAAGAATACAAGGGCAAAGATCTTGTAGTTCTCGGTGTCAGCCGAGACAACGAAGAGTCGCACCAAAAGTTCACAGAGAAATACGGTTTACCTTTTCAGCTATTAGCAGATGTTGATGGCACGATTACCAAAGCTTACGATGTCGAGAAAGGCGATTATGCCAAGCGCGTTACTTTCGTCATCGACGGTACTGGCAAAATCATTCAAGTTTATGAGGGCGAAACCATGAAAGTTGACACTCACGCTCAAGATATTCTTGTCACCATAGTTTAGTCGAAGTTTAGCCGATCGCACTAACACTCCTACACGCACCAAACGGCTAAAAACCCGGTTTCTTCCTAGATGCTTCGTTGCTATAGGCAATATTGTCCTAGGAACCGGGTTTTTTTCGTAAGTCCTGACTCAGGAAGTGAGGGGTCAAAGGTACAGGGGGAAGCAACTTACTCGAACTAAATTCCTTCCCTCAAAACTTGCACCACAAATCCTCTCAACCAGGCATATATTCGGTTAAGGTGCTCATTGTACGCCTAAAGTTAGATTTGTGGCGCCACTCCCGCCAATAATTAAAAACTTATGCTGGAAAAGGCATTAACCGCCCGTAGGGTGAATCTAGGGGCGATTTTGTCCTAGTTCAGGTCATTGTGTTTAATAAAATCAGAAGTTATCCTTGCTTTAGCTGAATAACTAAGTAGGTAGGGGGATATATAATGACAAACAGCAACATTATTTTAAGTTACTTAGGCCCGCGAGAAATTGAGGTCAATAGAGCCGCAGTCTTAGTTGGCACTTTTGGCAAAAATCTAGTGACAGCGATTTCAGCAGCAGAAGGCTCAAATGTCCTGAATGTGGGGATAAATCTCTCTAGAGGCATTTGGAACATCAGTTTAGAAAAAGGATTCGATAGCGCTGGAACTCGCACAGTGCAGGTGAGGGCAACTGATAAGACCGGCAAAGTTATCGGTCAACAAACAATTAACATCAAAGTTAATCCTGCTTCTCAGTCACCCGCTCAATTTTTCACGTTAATTACTCTCACAGATACCAAATTTAAAGCCGGAACACTGCCCGCCAGCAATCTCAACGAGCTGCAAAAAGCGGACATACCAGCAGGGAAAATTTATCAAGTTACTGACTACGAGTTAGAAGACGGACATCTGAATGTTCAACTAAATAATCCAATTAATCCGGTAGGAAAGTCCGGTTTTTTCTACGAAAAACACGTACTCATCACCAAAGGCGCAACAATTCTCATATTCGATCGCGCTGAGTTGCCGGTTCCGCCGCCTGGAATGCAGTTACTGTGGGTGATAAAAAAGACCTGGTTAAAGTTCACCCCCGTAGATTCTGGAACTTTAGGATCAACTCAGAAATTACAATTTAACCTGGGAGAAACTTTCAATCTTCTTGGCTACGCTTGCGTGGAAAACCATTTCCGAGTCGCTTTTGATCGGGCAGTTCCTAACCTAGGAAAATCGGGATTTCTGTACTGGCAGCACGTCCAAATTTTGCGAGAAGGCAGGGGAATTGAGTATGATAGAAATGCAGTTACGATGACAATCATCAAAACGACTGTGTTTAAAAAGCGGCCGATAAATGCCGCTAGCCTGCCACCCCAAGAAAAAATTACCTTGCCGGCGGGAATGATTTACGGAATTGCCGGATTCTCGATCGAACAAAGCCACATTAAAGTCTCGCTGACCGAGAATTTGCCGCAATTTGGCAATACGGGTTTCATTTATCCCGATTTTGTGCAATTCAGCCGCGGTGGCAAATCTTTTAATCCCGCTGTGAATTTAACTTATCAAGGGCCGTCAGAAGTTTTAGTCAATCAGCCGATCGTCCTTCGGGGTACTTTTGACCGGCAACAAGCAGCAAAAATTGACGTGATAGCTGAGGATAAATTTCCCCTAACCGTCACTCTAAACCAAGAAGCCAGCACTTGGCAAGTTAATTTGTCTAAAGGATTTAGCGTAGCGGGAGCTCGGTGGCTTAGGTTGCGGGCAACTGACAGCAAAGGCAACGTTACTGGCAGCCAAATAATTTACATTACCGTAACTTCCGATCCGCTAACTGTCGGACAAGGTTTGACCTTAAAGATAGTTTCTGACACTTTGTTTAAGGTAGCTCCCCTTGATTCTTCCCGGCTCAACAATCAGCAAAAAGTTTTTGTTAAAGCAGGCCAGACGTTGGCCGTTAGCAAATACGGATTTATTGACGGGCATCTCAAGGTGGTTCTGGATTCAGCAATTTGGTCTGTCGGCACTTTTGGCTATTTTTATGAACCCGACGTTCAGTTAGCCAAAGGTACTCAAATCCTAAAATTTAACCTGGCCGACGTACCGAATAGCAACGTCAGCGCTCAACTTTTGGTAACTCAAACAACTCAGATTAAAGCTAAGCCCGAAGATTCATCGAAACTGCCGGCTGATCAAATGGCTGACCTACTTTTAGGCACTACCTATGCCATCACTGGTTATGCCTGCATTTTGGGGCATTTCCGAGTAACTCTTGCCGAATCTATTCCCGGTTTCGGCAATATCGGATTTATTTATTGGCAGGACGTTAAAATTAAAAAAGACGGCAAAGAAGTTCCCTTTGACCCCGATGCTTTGACCATGACAATCCTGCAAGCAACTGTCTTTAAAAAACGGCCGGTAGATTCTGCTAGCCTGAGCAGTAGCGAGAAAACTACGCTGCCTTTAGGTCGAGTTTACGGCGTGAACAGCTACGGTGCGGAAGGATCTCACCTGAAAGTTTCCCTGACTGAAGAACTGCCTAATTTTGGCAATACAGGTTATGTTTTTCCTAGTTTTGTTCAGTTCAAGCGGGGAGATAAAATTTTCGATCCGGTTCCGAACAATGTGGAATTGAACGTGCCCTATTTTTCGCAGCGGGACAATCCGCGTTTTGACTGGTCTACTTGCAACGTAACTTCGATCGCCATGGTGCTTTATTATTATGGTCTTCGTTCTGAGTGGGGCGGACAGTTGGAGGATGAGTTGTTGCAGTGGTGTTTCGACTATGCCGGCCAGGGTTCTCAAACGGATCACAGTGTGCTTTCAGCGCTGATTCAAGCTTACGGGTTTAAGACGAGTTTTAGTACGACTCGCACGTGGGCAGAAGTGCGATCGGAATTGCTGAATCGGCGGCCAGTAGTTTTAGCCGGAGATTTTACTGCGGCAGGTCACATTCTTACTGTAATTGGCTACAATTCTCAGGGTTATATCGTGCAAGATCCTTGGGGAAATGCACTCACTGGTTACAGCGATACTGAGGGGAGAAAGTTGATGTATCCCTACAGTTACGTCAATCAAGTTGCTGGGCCAGATGGGAATGTTTGGGCGCATTTTATCTATCCATAATCTACTCTACGGTTTGCAATTTTTGAGGCACTACGCCTATTAGTAAGGTGTGCATAACAGCTATTCGTAAGGTACTGAATGCACACCCTACCTAACTTAGGAAATCTTGCGCTTACTTTTGCGTTTTGCAGCGCCAATACCTAAAAAGCTCAATCCTACTAAAGTACCAAACCAAGTAGAAGGTTCGGGTACAGCCTCAAACGATCCTTGAATAGCGATCGCATCATTAGCACACTCGGCAAAAAAGTTAGCAATATAGTTACCCGAAGGCATTGAGGATTTATTGAAACTGAATCCAATTGTTTGAGAACCTACTGCATTAAACTGAGCAAAATCAAGACCGAGAGCGTTCAAAGTTGCTGGCGTTAAAAAATTGATTTCTCCTACTTTTGTACCCGTACCTATTGAGTTGAGAATAGTATAGTTTCCTGTTTGTTGAAAATAGGGATCTGTGGCAGCTAAATCGCCCATTGATGGGGTTCCGCCTTGAGAGGCCACTACCGTATTGAATTGGTTTAAATTGGTAAATCCAGAGTTAATTTGGGTGACGTTTTTAGCAGTAACGTTACTGTAAATGCCAGTCGTGGCTACGCTTGAGTCATTTCCTTCGGCAAAGCGGATACCAAACAAGCTGCCGTTTGCGTTAGCTGTATTGAAGTTTTGCCCGGAAAAATTGAAGAATAAATCGCCGTAGTTGATGTTGCCTCTTTGAGCTAGTGGGTCGGCATATCCTGCTAAACTTAGATTAGAGTTGATGGCGATGAAAGCTGTATCTGATGTTTCTTTGATGGCGATGCCGTAAAATTCAAATTCCCCGCCGCCGATTTGTGCCCCTGTCACGCCGTCGTTGAAGGAATCGATCGCATAATTCCAGCCGTTAGATAGCGTTGCTGCTGTAGCTTTTTGTTGCTGTAGTGCGAAAAGGGCACAGAAAATAGCCACTGAGTAAGTCCAGTGGATGCTGTTTTTAGCAATGGATTTCATAAAATGCTCCCTAGGAATCATTGTTAAATTGTCAAGTCTGCTCGCTCGACTGTTTTTAATTTTTAGTAAATCATACCTTCTGACCGAATTTCTTAAAGTTTTGCTAAAAATTTGGTCGGGCTACATCCTATCAACTAGATTGGTTAAAACAACCAACGCATGCCCGTAGCTAAATACAAGACTTACGCAGGCACAGTATTATAGTGGGGCTGCATAAGTCCTGTAGGTGCAAATAAACCGACTACCGGGTTGGGGCGGTTGAGAACAGCAATAAACTGCCTGCTAGTTCTGATCTAGGCGGTACCCGCCTCTACAATATCTTATTGTTTTTTCATGCTGAGCCACTTAATTGATTTTTTATTAATTACCAATTAATTTTGACAATTGGGGGCGTGAGGTTATGGATGCCGAGGCCGGATTTTATTAATAATTCGATTCTTTGATTAATAATTTTAATAAATAGTCTTTCATCCCCAGCCCTGTTCAATAATTATAATTACGTTGGTTGGGATGACTTCATTCCTCAAACTCCTCAAACTCCTCAAATGCCGATCGCGCACAACAATTTTACTAATTTTACCATCAGCGTTCCACCCAAGAGGCTCTCAATTGAGCGTCAAAACTGTGAATCACCACTTTTTCTGTAAGTGCCGCACAAAAGGATAATTAGAGAATCAACAAAAATCATACGGCAAGAACGATCGCAAGTTTTGAGAACACCCAATCAACTTCCGGCCCTACATCCGCTGCAGGCATCGTGGGTTCATTCTAACTCGGCCGATGGTTTCTGCACTCTTATGCGCTGCATAAATCAATCAAATTTTTAAATGCTGTTAATATATCGCCGACAGTTCGTTGACAATCTTGACTCTTCCCTTGAGCACAGAACGCAGCAGGCGGTTGATCGAATGTCTCTGTTCCTCGTCGAGAGAGTCATCCAAAACAGCGGCCATCAAGCCGTAGCGATCGGCTAGAGTCAAACAACCTGTATCCGTAACAGAAGCAAGCATTTCGGAAATAGCGCCGGGGATAAGTTGAACTGAAAACATGAGACGTTCCCTGAATTCGATACTTATATCATCTCTCGTTCTCCGAAAATTAATAGTGACGCTGGCATAGCACATAACGTGATGTTTTGAGGCAAACTGTGTGACAGCGACCGCTCTAATGTTGTGACGATCTCGTTTTAAGTCTGCGATCGCACTCACAACATTAATCTTAGATATTCCAATTTCCCCCTCTTCCGTCGTAAATCTAAAGATTTAGAGAGATTTTTCGGTTTTTTGGGTGTCTTTACCCATTTCCCATGTATAAAACGCATCGGCCTTATGCGAAATATTCATAAAACTCAATATTTTGTAAAAATAGCTACGAATATTTACAATCGTGGGCTTTACATTAGCTCATAACAAAGGTGCATCGAAACGCAGCGATCGACCGAATCATCGGTAGCAACTATAACCATAAATAGTTTGGCGACGTTCGAGCCAGCGCCCAGTCAAGCTCAAGTTTACAGAAAACCAACCATGCTTAAAAGAAATTCCATCTAGTAACTAAATATACAGTTTTAAATCCATACAGTCACTAAGGTTAGCAGGAAACACACACTTTATGCTCCAAGTCAATACCTCCCCACACAAGCCAGCAGCGAGGGTAAACCGATGACCCAAACAATTGAACCCAAAGCCCAAGCGAGCCTGAACAAGTTTGAAAAACTCAAAGCCGAAAAAGATGGCTTAGCATTAACAGCCGAACTCGACCACTTCGCCGCAATTGGCTGGGAAGCTATGGACGAAATCGATCGCGAGCACCGCCTCAAATGGCTCGGCATCTTCTTTCGGCCAGTAACTCCCGGCAAATTCATGATGCGGCTGCGCTTGCCCAACGGCATCATTACTAGCAATCAAACCAGAACGCTAGCAGAAATCGTCCAACGCTACGGCGACGACGGCAGCGCCGACATCACCACCAGACAAAACCTGCAATTGCGCGGAATTCGCATCGAAGACGTACCCGACATCTTCCGCCGCCTCAAAGAAGCGGGCATGACCAGCATCCAGTCTGGCATGGACAACGTACGCAACATCACGGGTTCCCCAGTCGCGGGCCTGGACGCCGACGAACTGATAGATACGCGGGAACTGGCGAACCAAGTTCAAGATTTGATTACGAACAGCGGCGAAGGCAACCCCGCGTTTTCAAATTTGCCGAGAAAGTTTAATATTGCGATCGCAGGCTGCCGCGACAACTCAGTCCACGCAGAAATCAACGACATCGCCTTCGTACCCGCTTACAAAGACGGCAACATCGGCTTTAACGTTTTAGTCGGCGGTTTCTTCTCCGCCAAACGCTGCGAAGCTGCAATTCCTCTCAACGCATGGGCAAGTCCCAGCGACGTTGTAGATTTGTGCAAAGCAATTTTAACTGTGTTTCGCGATCAAGGCCCGAGAGCAAACCGCCAAAAATCGCGGCTGATGTGGCTGATTGACGAACTCGGAATCGAACAATTCCGAGCCGAAGTCGAACGAGAATTAGGGCGCACTTTGCCCCCAGCCGCGCCCAAAGATGAAATCATCTGGGAAAAACGCGACCACATCGGCATCTACCCCCAAAAACAATCAGGACTCAACTATGTAGGGCTGCACGTTCCAGTCGGACGGCTGCAGGCATCCGATTTGTTCGATTTGGCCAGAATTGCCGAGGTTTACGGCAGCGGTGAGCTCAGGCTCACTGTCGAAGAAAACGTGATTATTCCCAACGTTCCCGACTCGCGGATTGAATCGCTGGTCAAAGAACCGCTGTTGCAGCGTTTTTCCCTCGATCCCGCACCGCTGACACGAGCCTTGGTTTCCTGCACTGGCGCCAAGTTTTGCAACTTCGCCCTCATCGAAACCAAAAGCCGCTCCGTGGCAATGATTGAGGAACTCGAAGCCGAACTTTCAGTACCCAAACCGGTCAGAATTCACTGGACGGGTTGCCCCAATTCCTGCGGTCAACCCCAAGTAGCAGACATTGGTTTGATGGGAACAAAAGTTCGCAAGAACGGCAAAACCCTCGAAGGTGTAGACATTTACATGGGAGGCACAGTCGGAAAAGACGCTCATTTGGGTACTTGCGTCCAAAAAAGCATCCCTTGCGAAGACCTCAAACCAGTGCTGCATCAATTGTTAGTCGAGCAGTTTGGGGCAGTTCCCAAAGAGATTACAGGGGATGTAGCTGTGCTGAACCGGCAACTGCAACTGACGGTTGACAGGGACGAAACGGCAGTCCCCGCAGCCAAACCTCAGACATCTACTGTCATTTTCGCTCGATCGGGCAAAGAAGTTGCTTGCAGCGAAGATGAGTTCATTCTCGATGTTGCCGAACGGGCCGGAGTCGAACTTGACAGCAATTGCCGGTCGGGAAGCTGTGGCACTTGCCAGCAAAAACTCCTAGAAGGCCAAACAGTCTACGACAGCCAACCCGACGCGGCCCGAGACTTAGAACCAGGGTTCATTTTAACTTGCAGCGCGCGGGCGATCGGCAAAGTGTCGATCGACGCCTAATCTCACAATGTGAGATGCAATGCGAAGGTCGCGAATCAATCTCACATCTCACATTTCCACCATCTCAAGTACAACAACAATTCAAGACAAATGAGCAACCTTTCCAGAAGAAAATTCATCATCACCGCTGGAGCAACAGCAGCCGGCACCCTTCTCGCCCACGGTTGCAGTTCCGCTTCCACTTCCACCACATCTAGCGCAACTCCCAACGGCGCATCACCCAGCGCCGCACCAGCAGTCAACATCAACCCTGCCGACGCCCCAGAAGTTACCGCAGCCAAACTCGGATTCATCGCCCTCACCGACGCAGCACCCTTAATCATTGCCCAAGAAAAAGGGCTATTTGCCAAGTACGGCATGAAAGACGTACAAGTTACCAAACAAGCATCTTGGCCAGTTACTCGCGACAACTTAGAACTCGGTTCCGACAAAGGCGGCATTGACGGGGCCCACATCTTATCGCCGATGCCTTACCACATGACATTAGGCACTATTACCAAAGGCAATCAGCCAGTGCCGATGAACCTTGTGGCGCGGTTAAATACTAACGGTCAGGCAATTTCGATCAGCAAAAAATACCTAGATTTAAAAGTAGGTACAGACAGCGCACCCCTGAAAGCAGCTTTTGGCCAAAACGTTCCTGTTGCTATAACTTTTCCCGGCGGTACCCACGACTTGTGGATGCGCTACTGGCTAGCAGCCGGCGGTATTAATCCAGATACAGATGTTTCCGTGATTCCCATACCGCCGCCCCAAATGGTAGCGAACATGAAATCTGGCAGCATGGAAGCCTTTTGCGTAGGCGAACCTTGGAATGCTCAGCTAGTTACTCAAAAGGTAGGATACACAGCCTTAGTAACCGGAGAACTTTGGAAAGACCACCCAGAAAAAGCTTTAGCTTTAAGAGGAGATTGGGTTGAGAAAAACCCCAAAGCTGCTAAAGCAATTACAATGGCCGTACTGGAAGCCCAGCAGTGGTGCGATAAGGCAGAAAATCAGGATGAAATGTGCCAAATTATCTCTCAAGATAAGTGGTTAAAAGTACCCGTAGCAGATATTATCGGTCGCTCTAAAGGTCAAATTGACTACGGTACCGGCCGCATTGAAGCTGCCAGCCCAGTGGCCATGAAATTCTGGGCTGACAATGCTTCCTATCCCTACAAGAGTCACGATGCTTGGTTCTTAGCTGAAAATATTCGCTGGGGTTATATCCCGGCAACTACCGACATCAAAGCAACGGTTGATAAAGTTAACCGCGAAGATATTTGGAAAGCAGCAGCGACAGCACTTGGCGTTCCCGCAGCCCAAATTCCTACTACCAGTTCTCGCGGTGTCGAAACCTTCTTTGACGGCGTAAAGTTTGACCCAGAAAAACCCGAAGAATATCTGAAGAGTCTGGCAATCAAAAAAGCATAATTAGTTGGTTGACTGTTGACTGTTGACAGTTTACAAACCCCTAAAAGTGATGGTGTTGGACAGAGTGAAACGGAGGGGGCGTTCGACGGGCCAAACCTGCTGAACTCTGTTCAAAGTATCTACAAATAATCGATTATTCACAATACTGCAAAAACAAAAATGGCAACAAACCTCGCTGTTACTAAAAGCAAAAATCCAGTAAATTTCGTTCTGGATCAGGTTCAAAAAAACAGGCGAAAAATCATCCGCCCGCTAGTTGCGATCACTGTTCTGCTCATAATCTGGCAAATCCTCTGCCACAGTCCAGAGTCCAGCTTGCCGGGGCCAATCAAAGCTGTCCAAGAAAGCTGGGAGCTGATTATCAACCCGTTCTTTGACAGAGGTGGCACCGACAAAGGCTTATTTTGGCAACTGGCGGCAAGCTTGCAGCGGGTGGCGATCGGCTTTAGTTTGGCAGCAGCTCTCGGCATTAGTTTAGGAATATTGATCGGCACAAACTCTCTAATGTTCGATGCTTTAGACCCGCTGTTTCAAGTATTCAGAACTATCCCGCCTTTGGCTTGGCTGCCGATCGCCCTGGCTGTATTTCAACAGTTCAATCCCTTTGAAGGTCTGGGGATGAAAGCTAACGAAGTTTCAGCACTTTTCGTAATCTTAATTACAGCAATTTGGCCGATTCTAATTAACACAACAGTAGGCGTTCAACAAATACCCCAAGATTACAGAAACGTCGCCCGCGTTTTGCGCCTCCCTAACCAAAAATACTTCTGGAAAATCCTGCTGCCCTCTTCCGTTCCTTACATCTTCACTGGCTTGAGAATTGGCATCGGTTTGTCTTGGCTGGCGATCGTAGCTGCGGAAATGTTAGTCGGCGGCGTCGGCATCGGCTTCTTCATCTGGGACGCTTACAACAGTTCTAGACTCAGCCACGTGATTTTGGCAGTGCTTTATGTAGGAATCGTCGGTTTGATTTTAGACAGAATCGTTGGTTTCATCGCGTCCAAAGTTGTTCCTGAAGAACAGAAATAGAATTTGGGCATCGGGTATTGGGCATAGGGCATGGCGCATGAGGAATGGGGAATGGTTGCCAACTACAAACTGGTAGAAATTAGTTGTAAATTAATGCCCAATGCCCAATGCCCAATGCCCAATTAATAATCAGCATCATACAAATTACAAACTAACCTAAAATTACCATGTCAGTATTTGTTGAAGTAGACCACGTTGACCGCGTATTTAACTTGCCCAATGGAGAGCAATACATCGCTCTTAAAAATATCGAACTGAAAATTAAAAAAGGAGAATTCATCACCTTAATCGGACACTCTGGCTGCGGCAAATCTACGCTGTTAAATATCATCGCCGGCCTCGACAAAGCAAGTCAGGGGGGGATTACTTTAGAAGGACGCGAAGTCCGCGATCCAGGCCCGGACAGAATGGTGGTGTTTCAAAATTACTCGCTGCTACCTTGGCTGACGGTGCGCGAAAATATTGCCCTAGCAGTAAATGAAATTTACAGCGGTAACTCTCAAGAAGATCGCGAGTTGGTGATCGAACACCACATTAAATTGGTCGGACTCGGACACGCGGCCGACAAACGACCAGGCGAAATTTCTGGGGGGATGAAACAAAGAGTTGCGATCGCCCGCGCCCTAGCAATTCGCCCGAAATTGCTACTGCTAGACGAACCCTTCGGCGCCCTCGATGCTTTAACTCGCGGCGGTTTGCAAGACCAGTTGATGAAAATTTGCGAGGAAAGCAAAGTCACCAGCGTGATGGTAACTCACGACGTGGATGAGGCTTTATTACTGAGCGATCGCATTGTAATGCTCACCAACGGCCCGGAAGCGCAAATCGGGCAAATCCTCGAAGTGAACATTCCCCGCCCCCGCAAACGCATGGAAGTTGTCAACCATCCGAGTTACTACGCGCTACGTAACGAAATGGTTTACTTCCTCAACCAGCAAAAGCGGGTCAAACAGCGCCGGGCCAAACAACAACCGCCTGTCATCGCCCGCAACGGCTTGGAAAAAATCAACCTCGACATCGGCTTTATTCCCCTCACCGACTGCGCCCCCTTAGTAGTAGCTAAAGAAAAAGGCTTCTTCAAAGCGCACGGCTTGGAAGAAGTTACTCTCAGCCGCGAACCGAGCTGGAAAGCGATCGCCAAAGGAGTCGCCGAAGGACGGCTGGACGCGGCGCAAATGGTCGCAGGAATGCCGATCGGGATGCTGTTGGGCCTCGACGGTGAAGCCCCTGTACCCGTCTGTAGCGCCATGACGCTCTCTCGCAACGGCAATTCGATTATTTTCAACAAAGACCTTTACAGACAAGGCATTCGGACATTAGAGGATTTCAAAGCTGCGATCGCCAAGAGTCCCGATAAAGTTCACACCTTGGGCATGGTCCACTCGGCCTCCATGCACAATCTGCTGTTCCGCTACTGGCTGGCAGCCGGTGGCATCGACCCCGACCTCGACGTGGGCTTGACCGTGATTCCGCCCCCGCAAATGGTAGCGAATTTAAAAGCAGGCAACATTGACGGCTACTGCTCAGGCGACCCCTGGAACTCCCACGCAGTCAACAGTGGTACGGGTTTTGTCATGGCCCGTTCCCTCGATATTTTGCCCGGACACATCGAAAAAGTTCTCGGTGTTAGCGAAGATTGGGCTCAGAAATATCCTCAAACCCACCTCGCGCTCGTCAAAGCGCTTTTGGAAGCCTGCGAATACTGCGACGACCGCCGCAACCGCGAAGAAGTCCTAGGATTGATTAGCCAAGAGCAATACATCGGCGCCAATCCGAAAGACATCCGTCCGGGGTTCCTCGATCCGTACAACTCCGGTACGGAGGCAGAACCCGAAATGCTTTACAACTTCAACCAGTTCTACGTTGACAAAACCAATTTTCCAGACCGCCTAGAAATGGTGTGGGTGATGGCGCAGATGGCTCGCTGGGGACTGATTCCGTTCCCGAAAAACTGGGTGGAAGTGGTCGATCGAGTTTTGCGGCCTGATGTTTTCGGTCAAGCCGTGCGCGAATTGGGTTTGCCGGATATCGCCAGAGATCGCCGGACGATCGAGCTATTTGACGGCACTGTGTTTAATCTCGACGACCCGATCGACTATCTTCAGAATGTCAAAATCAAACGCGGCCTCCGCATTGAAGAAATTTTAATTGAACAAATAGGCAGTCAATGTTCCATCAAACTGCCAGCATAATCAGCAAATAGGAATAGGGAATGAGGAGTAAGAAATCAGGAAACAAGACTCCACATTTTCCGCTTCCTCACATCCATAATTTCAAATTCTCAATCGAAAGTTGTCATGTCTAATTCCCCGATCCAAAATCCCAATCCTGAAAATATGCAAACTCTAAAAACCCCCCAAACAACCGAAATTCAAACGCCCAAGCAAGACTTTCTTACTATTAAAGATGTATCGAAAGTCTACCAAACTCCTAAAGGCCCTTACGTCGTTCTAGACGGTGTAAACCTGACTATTAATGAAGGCGAATTTATTTGTTTGATCGGTCACTCTGGCTGCGGCAAATCAACTTTGCTGAATATGATTGCGGGATTCAACGGGCCGACAAACGGAGAAGTAGCCCTGGAAGGTTCGCAGATTACTGAACCAGGCCCCGATCGCATGGTGGTATTTCAAAACTACTCGCTGCTACCGTGGCTGACTGCTACTGAAAATATTCACCTCGGCGTTGAAAATGTTTACCCGGAAAAGTCCGCAGACGAACACAATACGATCGTCAAGGAACACTTGGAATTAGTGGGGCTGACCGAAGCTTGTAACAAAAGACCAGGCCAATTGTCCGGGGGGATGAAACAGCGGGTGGCGATCGCCAGAGCTCTGGCAACTCGTCCCAAACTGTTGATTTTGGACGAACCTTTCGGAGCTCTAGACCCGATTACCCGGGAAGAGTTGCAGGAAGAATTGCTGAAAATTTGGCGGAAGGAAAAAATTACCGTCATTATGATTACTCACGATATTGATGAGGCTTTGTTTTTGGCCGATCGCATCGTGATGATGACCAACGGGCCAGCAGCTTCCATCGGCGAAGATATGCACGTTCCGTTTAGCCGTCCCCGCAACCGGGCGCGGATTATGGAAGACCCGAAATACTACGAACTTCGCAACTTTGCTTTGGAGTTCCTGTTTTCTCGCTATGCCCACCACGAAGAAGGTGAAGCAACGGACTCGGAGACAGAAGCCGTCGCGCTACCGATGCCATTACCTGCTAGCAAAAAGCCTGCGATTGCTGACAGGCAGATCGCACCTGCACCTTTTGTGTCTCACGCTGCTGAACCCCTAGAAGCTTCGCCGATCAAACGCGGCATCCTGGCAGCCTCGTGGTTCGTAGCAATGGTTACTTTAGCTGCCGTCAATATGTCTGCTATTTCCAGCCAGCTAAAGCAAGCGAAACTAGAAGAAACTGCACCGCAGGCGGCGACTGCGGCGGCGGTTGTGAGTTCACCCTCCAGCCCGCAAATTGCAGCAAGTTCGATCGCACCGAATGCTAGCCCTGCACCCATCGCTGCTAGTCCTGCACCGAATGCCAGCCCTGCACCCATCGCTGCTAGTCCTGCTGCCATCGCTGCTGCCGCTAACAGCGCGGGCGCGGCAAATGCAGCAACCACTGCCACATCAGAGATTTCTGACAAAGCCGAACTCGATGCGATCGGAAAGCAGTTGTATGCACAAATCGACCAAACCTGGAGAACAACTCCGACATTTACTGAAAGCTTGACTTATCGGGTCAAAGTCAAACAAAACGGGGATATCCTACAGTTCGATCCCACAAATAAACCAGCTAAAGATTTCGTCAAAGAAACTCCTCTGCCGGTTTTGCAAACTCCTGCAGGTGCCGCAGCAGGCGCTGAAAAAACTGCTGAGTTCCAAGTAACTTTTAGCCCGACCAACGGTGGCGTATTTGAAGTTAAACCAGGGAAGTAGGCGACATAATAGTCCCGCACTAAATCTCACATTGCTATCAACAAGTAGGTCAAAAGTATTACCTGCCCGCTGTTTGACTTATGCAAAAATTACTTCTATCCCCCATCCTTGGGGGTGACAAGAGTTAGGTGGGAACTTCCTCTGTTTGAAGAAGATTTAGTAGCAGCCAGAAGCTGACTAAAAGCGAGAACGAGCGGGATTTTTAGTAAGATAGCGGGTAATTTTAAATCAGGGTATTGTCCGTTTCTGGGAAGCATATATGCGGAAATTTAGTAATTATTCTCACGTTATTTGCAGGAGCCCTCAGTTCCGACTATAATAACGAATTACTAATTACCCATTAGCTTTCAAAAATTAGCATCTAAAATCACCAGATGGAAACTATAAAAACTCTTTGCCCATACTGCGGTGTAGGTTGCGGTCTAGAAGTTGTTCCCGACAAAAAACAAAGTTGGAAAGTGCGGGGCGATCGCAATCACCCATCGAGTCAGGGCATGGTTTGTATTAAGGGAGCAACCGTAGCAGAGTCCATTCGGAGCGATCGGCTACTGTATCCGATGATGCGAGATACTCTCGACCAACCGTTCCGCCGCGCTAGCTGGGACGAAGCTCTCGATGCAATTGTTAACCGCATCCAAACAATTCGCAGCACCAGCGGCCCCGATGCTTTATGCGTTTACGGGTCGGGTCAATTCGTTACAGAAGATTATTATGTTGCCCAGAAACTAATGAAAGGTTGTCTGGGTACTAATAATTTTGATGCTAATTCTCGCTTGTGTATGTCTTCAGCCGTCTCTGGATACGTTCAAAGTTTTGGCTCGGACGGGCCGCCTTGCTGTTACGACGATTTAGAATTAACAGATTGCGCTTTTATTATTGGCAGCAATGCAGCGGAATGCCATCCGATTGTATTCAATAGATTAGCAAAATATCACAAAAAGCATCCCCATGTCAAAATGATTGTGGTAGATCCAAGGCGGACTCCGACTGCTGAAGCGGCGGATTTGCACTTAGCAATTACACCGGGTACGGATATAGATTTGCTTAATGGAATTGCATATTTGCTGTTACGCAGACAAGCAATAGATTCTGAGTTTATTGAAGAATGCACGGCGAATTTTTCAGCTTTTGCTGAAGTTATTAGCAGCTACACGCCGGAGTTTGTAGCCTCGCGCTGCGGCATTACTGTCAGCGAGTTAGAAACGGCAGCAAACTACTGGGAACAGTCGCAGCGGGTTTTGTCGCTGTGGTCGATGGGAATGAACCAGTCGTCGGAAGGCACGGCAAAGGTGCGATCGCTGATTAATTTGCACTTGATGACTGGTCAAATCGGCAAACCGGGAAGTGGCCCGTTTTCCCTCACCGGCCAGCCAAACGCGATGGGAGGGCGGGAAGCAGGAGGACTGTCTCACTTGCTCCCAGGCTACCGATTTGTGAAAAATACTGAACACAGAACCCAAGTCGAGGAGTTTTGGGGAATCGCACCGGGAAGCATTTCCCCGAATCCGGGCCGCACAGCTTGGGAGATGATTACCGGTTTGGAAACTGGCGAAGTCGAGTTGCTGTGGATTGCAGCTACGAATCCGGTGGTGAGTATGCCGGATTTGGAACGCACTAAAGCCGCTTTGCTGCGATCGCCCTTTACTATTTATCAAGAAGCTTACTATCCCACTGAAACCTCCGCCTACGCTCATATCCTGCTGCCGGCAACGCAGTGGAGCGAAAAAACTGGGGTGATGACGAATTCCGAACGCCGCGTTACGTTTTGTCCCGGTTTCGACACTCCCTCCGGGGAAGCCCGCGACGACTGGAGGATTTTCGCCGAGGTGGGACGGCGGTTGGGTTTTGCCGAACACTTTGCTTTCGACAACAGTGCGGAGGTTTTTACAGAGTACGCGCAGTTGACGCGGGGCCAGCCTTGCGACATGACCGGTCTGAGCCACGAATACATCCGCCAAGAAGGCCCGCAGCAGTGGCCTTGCCGGGAAAACGAGCCTGTGCATCCCGCCCAAGAAGCGAAACGGCTGTACACTGACAGGCGTTTTCACACTCCTGACGCGCGGGCGAGGTTTTCGGCTTATCACTCGCGGGGACTGGCAGAACCTCCCGATCCGAATTATCCGTTTGTGTTGACGACAGGAAGAGTTTACGGACATTGGCACACGATGACGCGGACGGGTAGAACAGAAAAAATTAATCAATTGCACCCCGATCCGTTTTTGGAAATTCACCCCCGCGATGCTGCCAAATTGCAGATTAAGGAGGGGGATTTGCTGGAAGTTCGATCGCGCCGCGGCAAGGCGCAGTTTCCAGCAAAAGTCACAAAGGCGATCGCCCCAGGTACGCTATTTGTACCGATGCACTGGGGTTCTCTGTGGGCTGAAGGTGCTGAAGCCAATGCTATGACTCATGCTGCAAGCTGTCCAGATTCCAAACAGCCCGAGTTAAAAGCTTGTGCGGTGCAGTTGGTGCTGGTTGGGGCAGAAACATCAGCAGAAGTTGAGGAATTTAATTGGGCAAAATCCACCCTGGCCGTCACTTCTTGAGCTGCCGCCCAACTACTGGATGTTACAAATCACCGAAGAACGAGCGGGAAGCCGCGGGCGATCGACATGGGGAGGAACGTGGTTGGCGTTCGGCGAGCGCTCAGTCTATCGCCCTCAGTCGAACTATTGGAGATTTACTCCAAAGATGAATCTGGGCTCTTGAACAAGACTCTAAAATTTTGCACTCTTCGCGACAGGAGTCCGGGGCTTGTATCCGTTTTTGGGGTAACAACCTCTCTCGATCGAGCAATTTTGAACCCGGACATACCCTACACATAAATCTTAAATCCCAAATCCCAGATCTAAAAGCTAAAATCGTTATGCCATTACGCAGCCTAAAAACTGCGTTTCCCCGCCAGAGCTCGGAAACAAGGAAAATTAAATTTATTTATTCTGAGTTGTTCCTTCTTGATGGGGGGTTTTTCCTTCGGGAGAATGTCTTCTGGTGGATGCCTTGTGCGTTCTTTTTAATTAATTGAGTCAGACAATTGCAGTTTGCACCTATAGGTGCTATAATCGTTTTACAAGGCTTTATTTTCGGCAGTACAGTTCGTTCGATCGGCGTTCCTCCGGATTTAAATCTCTACACCCTCTGATTCTGGAGAATGTTCAATGTCAATCTATGTCGGCAATTTATCCTACGAAGTAACGCAGGAGCACCTCAACCAAACTTTTGGAGAGTACGGAACAGTAAAGCGCGTTCAGTTGCCTGCTGACCGGGAAACAGGTCGGATGCGGGGCTTCGCTTTTGTAGAAATGTCTACTGAAGCCGAAGAAGCTGCAGCCATTGAGGCTCTTGACGGTGCTGAGTGGATGGGTCGCGACCTCAAGGTCAATAAGGCAAAACCCCGCGAAGAACGTGGTTCTTCTAACAGCGGTAACTGGGGTAACAACGATCGCGGTGGCAATTCTCGTCGCTACTAAACCACCCGAGCTAAATTTTTAGCTCACTTGTGTATTCCGTCGGAGCAAGCTGGGAGTCAACAATCATTCTCTGTTGAGAATAGATAATTAGCTCAGTGGTAGCACCGCGCCTTAAAAGCCTCAAAATATTGCTAGACAATAGTTTGAGGTTTTTTTATGGCAAAAAATATTAATTAGGAGGTCGATGGCGTGCGATCGATTCCTAGCTGACAGGAAAAACTAGAAAATATAACAAGCAGAGAGAGTCGCCTTCCCCAGTGCCCGGGTGGCCCCGTAAAACCAGGCAATCACAGAGTTTGGCGCTTGCAAAGTGTACCGAACAATGACAGAATCATTAAGAATAAAGACTAAATCACTTTTATGCTGAAAAAAATATTTAGGCAAATTTCTAAGTCAAGTAGTGATGAAAATTTTCTGCATTTTACAGAAAGTGTAGAAGTAGTAATATCGAAAATTTTATCACTGGCGATGATTTGGGTAATTCTCCTCAGCGTTTGCGATTTGCTGATTTTTTTAGCAAAAGAATTGGTAAACCACACTGATAATTTGTTAAAAGACACGTTGTTTGTCATATTTGGGTTATTTTTAAATGTTTTAATTGCTCTGGAAATCTTGGAAAATATTACAGCTTATCTGAAAAAGCACGTAATTCAAGTAGAGCTAGTTATTGTAACTTCTTTGATAGCAGTATCTCGAAAAATCATCATTCTTGACCTGGAAAAGAAAACAGCAGCCGACTTGATTGGTTTGGCGATTGCAATTTTCGCGCTTTCTATCAGTTACTTGATAGTGCGGTGCACAAATAGAGGAAAGGATTAATATCGGGAATTGAGAAGTGGGAATTTAAAAAAACTAATATAGCAATCCTCGCATCATTTGTGAATTTCTTACTCCCTCCCCGAACCCGCGGGGAGGGTTGGGGTGGAGTAAAAAATTTACGACTTATTTAGAATTGATCTATCATATCCGGTCGATTGACCAGAAATGATATTATTCCAATAAACCAGGAGGCGGCACAATTTCAATTCTGCCTTGTTCTAAGTCAACAACTGGCACAATCTCTTCCACAAAAGGAATCAATATTTTTGTGGATTTAGGCTCTTTAACGCGAATTTTCCGTGGTTTGCGGGTATTTCTGGGGTCAGCGTTGGCTTGTGGAGTTTCAGGCTGTTTTGGCTTTTCTAATTCTGCGGCGACAGTTTCCGGCGCCGTTAGATTCGTTTCTACTTCTAAAAGGTCGTTACCTGCGGGAATAATATCACTTACCTTGCCTAGGATTTCCCCGGTTAACTGGTTAAAAACTTCCATACCGATCAAATCTTGGACGTAAAACTCATCAGATTCGAGGTAAGGTCGATCGGTCTTTTCAACAAACAACTTACAGCCCCGCAGCGCCTCAGCACCGTCGCGGTCTTCCACACCCTCTACC
Source organism: Microcoleus sp. Pol7_B2 (assembly GCF_036701035.1). Classification (NCBI taxonomy): domain Bacteria; kingdom Bacillati; phylum Cyanobacteriota; class Cyanophyceae; order Oscillatoriales; family Microcoleaceae; genus Microcoleus; species Microcoleus sp. Pol7_B2. The sequence continues at coordinate 21,469 of NZ_JAUBQB010000049.1, forward strand.
TCTACAGCATACAGCCCTTTGCCGGGAATGTAGCGACCGCCCAAAAACTCGATCGGTTCCGGTTCACTTTTGTTAGGGCGCAAAATCCACCGCTTCCCCGGTTCGATAAACCTTTCGGGGAAATCAGAATCGGGATAGACTCGCACTTCCCCGTCCAAACCTTGAGCTGCTACAATTTTACCGATTTCTATCCATTCAGACATAGATTATATCACTCTAATTGCTAGTAATTGATAATTGGTAATTGGAAATTGCTAATTGGTAATTGGTAATTAGGAATTGGTAACTAAGAATTATTCCATCGAACCTCTTGCGGATTTCCGTTAAATCCGTTAAATCCGTTACCGAACTTCCCTCTTCCATCAACATCCATCGGCTACATCCGTTAAATCCGTTAAACAATCCGTTGCCGAACTTCCTTCTTTACACCAATCCTGTTCTCAGTGCTACAACTGCTGCTTGCACGCGGTCATCCACTGCCAACTTATTCATAATACCGCGAACGTGAGTTTTAATAGTATTTGGACTCAAGTAAAGCGCCGCTGCTATCTCTGGATTGCTGTTACCTTCCACCATTAATTTTAACACCTCCAATTCCCGCTGCGACAACTGGCCAAAAGTAGTTGTAGAGGCAGGTGTCGGGGGTTTCAGGTGTTCGATGACAGTCCGGGCAATTTGAGGATCAAGATATGTAGCGCCCTCTGCTGCGGCTGCAATCGCTGCTAACAGCCTGTCTACGGAAGCACCTTTAATACAATAAGCATCAGCCCCGCTAGAAAGGGCAGCAATAATTTCAGTTTCTGCCGTGTGAGAAGTTAACATTACTACTCGAACTTCTGGCAGTTGTGCTTTAATTTGCTGCGTCGCTGCTATGCCGTCTAGCCGCGGCAAACCGATATCCATTACAATAATATCAGGTTTGAGTTTCAGTGCGGCTGCTACGCCTAAATAGCCATCTTCTGCTTGTCCTACTATTTCTATTTCTGGGGAATCGGCCAAAACTTGCTCTAATCCCAGTTGCATCATCGGGTCATCTTCAACAATTAAAATTTTCATAATACGAAGAAAGTTCGGCAACGGATTGTGTAACGGATGTAAAGGATAGAAGGAAGAAGGAAGTTCGGCAACGAGCAATGTACGGGATGTAACGGATGTAACGGATGTAACGGATGTCAGTCCGATGTCCGTCGGAAGAAGGAAGATTACTTAGTTGTTAATATTTTACATGAACTTATACCGAACCAATAACAAATAACCCATAACAACTAACTAATGACTAACTTTTAAAACCTCCACGAATTCGCCTGGTAAAATCCCGGTGTCCCCCGGTGGCAAAACTGCTAAACCACTTGTATTGGCGAGATTAATTAAATTCGCTGAATTTTGGCTGCCGCTAGCAGGTTCAAATTCCCAGACTCCCGCAACTAAATGTAGTTTACCCCAAACATAAGTTTCGCGCTTGCCGGGCGATCGCAATTCAGCATTACACCTAGCTTTGACAAACTCCGGCCCCCAAGCATCGGCGGCAAGCCCAGAAATTTTTCTCAAAGCAGGCACAACAAACCGCCAACAGCAGACTAAAGCAGAAACCGGATTTCCCGGCAAACCAAAATAGAGACAATCCGAACTAAAACTCGGAGAATCATCACTTTTTTCACCTCGTTTAAACTCAGCAACCGTTAAAGGTTTCCCTGGCTTAATCGCGACAGAACTAATGTGAACTTTTCCTCCCAAATCCGCCAAAATTTTCTCGACATAATCGTAGTCTCCTACCGAGACGCCCCCCGTAGAAAGCACCACATCCGCCGTCGCAACCGCCCGGGATATCGCCTTGTTTAAGGCATCTTCATTATCAGGAACAATCCCCAATCGAACCGATTCAAATCCCATTTGGGTTAACAAAACTGTCAAAGCATACTGATTCGAGTCTACCAGTTTCCCCGGTGCCAAAGGTTCGTCAGGCGATACCAATTCGTCACCCGTAGAAAAAATTGCCACCCGCAGCCGCCGATAAACTGGAACTTGAATGCACTGGGCAGTTGCTAACACCGCCATTTCTGGGGCGTTGATAACTGTACCGGGAGTTAGCAAAGGTGTTCCTGTTTGATAAAAAGCGCCTTTGTGCCTGACAAATGCTTGCGGTTTTTCAGGAGAAACTAAGATAAAAATGCGATCGCCCTCACGCCTCGTTTCTTCCTGCATTACCACCGTATCAGCACCGGCAGGCATCACCCCACCGGTAAAAATTCGCGCCGCTTGCCCCGATTGAACGGTATTTTGAGGCTGATATCCGGCTGGAATCTCTTCAACTACTTCGAGTACCACTGGTTTTTCGGCGCTACAGTTTTCCACATCAGCAAACCGCACCGCGTACCCATCCATTGCCGAATTGTCCCAATAAGGAAAATCCAGGGAACCAGTGACTGGTGCAGCCAAAATTCGCCCCGATGCTGCCAGCAAGTCTACAGTTTCTACATCCCGCTGACTGTCGAGGGGTTGCGCCAAATTTAGAACGATCGATTCTGCTTCTTTCACTGACAGCATGACTGTCTCCTTGTTTTGATAACACTCATGATTAAGTTTAGCAAAATATCCACAGATATTGGTGATATAATTTTTTTGTATTTGGGCAGTCAACCTAATTTTTGGTGTTAATTGCTTATGACTATTTCTCGTTTGGTTGTTAGACTCAATTGTTTATCCTTATTTTTGGTGGCGATACTGATATTTTTCACTCAGCTTTCAGGGTTAAAAGTCAGCGATTTATTCTTTCCGCCTTATTCTTATCCCCATCCCAATGTCGCCTTGTTAACTCGGACTTTCCAAATTTTATGTTCTGTACCCGTCATTGTTTGTACTTTCACCTATAAATTAGCTCAAAGTATTCAACCGCGCACTTCAGACAATCGATTTATTCTGTTTTCGGCTTTGTTAACAGGTGGATTTTTACTAAATGAAATTTACAGAATTCATATATATATGGTAGCAGGGGGAATTCCTAAGCTAGGAGTAAGTCTTTTATACGCCGTGGTTTTGTCTTCCTACGGATGGTTTTTTCGGCGAGAACTACAGTTAACTCCCTACCAAATATTGTTAGCGGGTGTAGGCTTGTTGTTTTTTGCGATCGGCGTGGATTCCCTGCATTTAAAAAACAAGATATTCTCCACTTTACTAGAGGGAGTACCTAAATTGCTTAGCGAAATCAACATTGCATTTTATTATTGGTATGTCTGTAACTGTTTCCTCCAAAAAGCGTTTGATAAAACTTTTAATAGCTAGTTATAACGATGTGATATAATGAGCGCAAGTGCATAAAAAGATATCCCTGAAATCCTCTTAACCATTAATAATATTTACAACATCTGCATTGATCGGCATTTATCCGCCTTTATATACATTATGTGGCTTAAAAATCCCCACGCATCCTGATAAAATACCATGATAGCAGTTACCATCAACTTCAACTCGATCGCCAAAATAACCGACGACCAATTTTATCAACTGTGTCGCGAAAACCCCGATGTCAAATTTGAACGCAACGCCAAAGGAGAAATAATCGTCATGCCACCCACAGGAGGAGAAACCGGAAATTACAATTCAGAAATTAATGCGGATTTTGTGATTTGGAACCGACAAACTCAACTGGGAATTTGTTTCGATTCTTCAACTTGCTTCAAACTGCCAAGCGGTGCCAATCGTTCTCCCGATGTCTCTTGGATTGAAAAATCAAGATGGGATGCACTCACTCCCGAACAAAAACAAAAATTTCCTCCCATTGCCCCGGATTTTGTCTTAGAGTTAATGTCGCCAACCGACAGTTTAAAAGATACCCAAGACAAAATGCAAGAATACATGAATAATCAAGTAAAACTCGGCTGGTTAATCAACCGCAAAACCCGCAGAGTCGAAATCTATCGGCAAGGACAAGAAATAGAAGTTTTGGAATGTCCAACAGAACTTTCAGGAGAAGATGTTTTGCCCGGTTTCGTGCTAAACTTGAAAACACTGTGGCAATAACTAGACATATGGCATCTATCAGCGTTTATTTGCGTTCATCTTTCTCGTTCATCTGCGGTTAAAAAATACTATGGAAACCAATATAGAAACCACTGCAACCACTGGGTTAACAGCCCAACAACACAAACAGAAAATGCAGCGGCGCCAAGAAGTGCAATCACAGCGAATCGCTAACTCCTCCAAAGAAAAAGGTTTAATTATAGTCAATACGGGTAACGGTAAAGGCAAAACCACGGCCGCTTTGGGAATGGTTGTGCGATCGCTCGGTCACGGATACCGCGTCGCCATAGTACAATTTATAAAGGGAGCTTGGGAACCCGCAGAAAAAGCCGTTTTTCAACTCTGGGAAAAACAGCTAGAATTTCACGCAATGGGAGAAGGTTTTACCTGGGACACGCAAGACCGCGACCGAGATATTGAAACATCTCAAAAAGCCTGGGAAAAATCCCTAACTTTTATCTGTAATCCCGAATTTAAATTAGTTCTTCTAGATGAAGTCAATATAGCATTAAAACTAGGTTATTTGCAAGTCGAGCAAGTGCTTTCCGGGTTAGACAAAAAACCAGAAGAAACCCACATTATTTTAACAGGCAGAGGCGCCCCGCCAGCGCTAATTGAACGGGCAGACTTGGTGACAGAAATGACTTTAGTTAAGCATCCATTCCGAGAACAAGGGATTAAAGCTCAACCAGGCATTGAGTATTAATGTTGTTTGTAGTCAAGACTTTTGCGCCCCTCTAAAATTTAAAAAAGAGCTATGCTGGCAACATCAGAGTAAAAGTTGATCCCTTGCCAAACTCGCTACTCACAGTAATTTCTCCCCCCAGCATCTGAGAGTATTTCTGCGCTATTGCCAAACCCAAACCCGTACCTCCGTACTTGCGGGTAGTCGAAGCATCAGCTTGCGTAAAAGGTTGAAATAATTTTTGTAGCTGTTCAGGAGTAATCCCAATCCCCGTATCAGTACACTTAATAATTAACAGTTCCGAATCCCTAATATTCTCGTCATTTTTAATTTTTTCCACGCTGAGTGTAACTGTTCCTTTATGAGTAAACTTAGCTGCATTACTGAGCAAATTAAACAAAATTTGAGTAAACTTAATTTGATCGGAATACAATTCGCCCATATTATTTGGACACTCCACATTGAGGCGATTAGTATTTCGCAAAAATAGGGGTTCAACAGTTCTGGCTACATCTTGAACTGCCTCCGACACGTCAAAAGTTTCTAATTCAAGTTCCGCGTGACCGGCTTCAATCTTCGACAAGTCCAGAATATCATTAATTAAGGAAAGTAAAAGCTGGCCTGAACTGTGAATTCTCTCTAAATCCGATACAAAATTTTCTTCGCCCAAATCTAAAGCCTCTTCTTGCAGAATCTCGCTGTAACCGATAATCGCATTCAGAGGAGTTCGCAGTTCGTGGCTCATGTTAGCCAAAAACTGACTTTTAGCCAAACTAGCTGCTTCTGCGGCTTCCTTTGCCTTGTAGAGTTCTGCCTCGGCTTGCAAGCGGTCGGTCACGTCGTGAGCAAGCACTAATTCAGCATTTCTGCTATCAAATACCAGAGCATAAGAAGTAATTTCTACATCAATAATTGTTCCATCTTTTTTCTGGTGCTGCCACACACCTGCAAACTCAATACCGGCATCTACTTGGGAGATATTTTCTAGCAATCTCGGCAGCTCTTGGGGGGGACGAATGTCCGCAACGGTCATGTTGAGAAATTCGTCGCGAGTGTAGCCGTAGTGTTGGACAGCAGCCTGATTGACGGCTATAAATTCCAGAGTTTCTAAATCGTAAACCCACATCGGATGGGGATTTTTTTTAAACAAAAGTCTGTAGCGTTCTTCCGAGGCTCGCAGTTTGGCTTCGGCTTGTTTGCGCTCGGTAATGTCGCGGACAACCGTGCAAATAATCTCGCGGCCGCCGTAGGAAATCACGCTCCCGCTCACTTCCACGTCCACGCAGGAACCGTCTCGGCGGCGGTAGAGAACTTCGCCAATTCTGAATTGTTTGTCCGTCAGCAGCAACTCGATATTGTTGTCAATTATGTCTTTAGAGTAAGCGATGATATCGTAAATAGTTAGTTGCGAAATCGCCTCAGGACTGTAATCGAGCAAGTCTCTAAACGCTGTATTGGCTTCCAAAAGGCCTTTGGTTTGAGCGTCCCACAGGAATATACAATCTGTAGCTTGCTCGACTACGGCTCGGTAGCGGGCTTTTTCCTCAAGTTGTTCGCTTTCGGCTTGGGCGATCGCACTCAACATTCCGTTGATAGTATGGGCAAGGTCTGACAACTCATCTTCACCCGTAACCGGCAGTCGCACCGAGAGGTCTTGGCTGCTGCTGACGCGCTTCACTGCTTTCGACAAACCGCTCAACCGAGACAGCACCAGACGTTCTAGCAGTAGCAGAGTGCAGCCGACCAACCCAACTCCCGCTAACGCTACAGACCCCAGCAGGTACAGCAAACTAATTTGACCTTGCCGATATATTTCTCTGGGGATATCCACCCGCAACAGCAGCGCAGGTTGGTTGTAAATATCGCGGATCAGGGCGTAACCCGCGATCGACTCTTCGCTTAAAGGACGCACAAAAATCGGTTTTTTTTCCGACAGTTTCTCCCGCGCTTTCTCGAAGTCTGCAGGCAACTGAGCCTCATTAACGCTGTGTACAATGAGTGGCAAGCGAGTAATTTTAGAAACCTTCGCAATGCTCGCAGCATCCAAATTGCGCCCGAATACCAGCGTACCGCGAATCGGGCCGGTGCCTTTAGTCGTGAGAATTGGGCGGGAAGTAATCAGTATTGGCCCTGACGGTAGTAGCAGGATACCAGCGAGGCTGCTTTTGGCGTTGGGGTGCTGCAACAGCGGGTCGCTGAGAGAAATGCGGCGTTTTAATGCTTCTGGAACAGGCGTTAGTTTCAGCTTTTGGCTGTCGAAACCCGTACTGTAAACTATTTTGCCAGAAGTATTGACAAAAATGGCTATATTAACTCTTATATTAGCCAGCCCTTCTGGAATTAAATTGGAGGCAATGAATTTTGAGTTGCGGTTTTGGATGAAAGTGTAGGTGTCGTCCCAGGACGACCAGTCGGCAAAGCGCGAGTTGAAGTCATCTGCGGTTTGCCCGAACACGCTGAGCACTCCCTTGACAACCTGTGTGGCTTCTTGTTCCTCTGCTTTGATCAGGCTGCCCAAGAGGATGCTTGAGGAGGCGACATACAGAATGCCAGTCAATGCAGCGATGGTAATGCCAACGATCGATAGTGTTTTCCGACGCAGTTTCATCTTGCCCTGTGTGTGGTGTCCGTCCGAAATTCTCAACTCAGGAGCAATTTTACTACTGTTTCCTGAACCCTGACTTGTGGCGCAGCGCGTGTTTCCTACTTTTCCCACACCTGCTGTTTGTGAGATTCTTTGCAAATACCCAAGATGCGCCTATCGTTCTCGCTGATGGTAGAAATTGGGTAATACTGTTCCAGGTTTACGGAGTAGGGAGAGCGACTGCCGTCGTAAGTGTCCACTACTGTTAAATTTAACTGAGTTCGATCGCTTGTGCCGTAAAAACAGTAAAAAGCAGACCGAGGCAGGTAAAAAGCGCCTACTACCTTACTCTGCCGCATTTCAAATACAAAATATTCTTGTTTAATTTCATCTGGGTTGCTCGACTGGCCGTAGAGGTAAATTCCCTCTGCTAAACCTGTGGTAACTGTATCTGGCGCAGGATTTAGGGGGGATTGCCAGCTCAAAATGTCGGATTTGATTTCCGAGTCCTGTGATCGGTGTGCGGGGAATGCGATGCTCAAGTTACCGGGCGAGAGAGCAAGCACGATCGCGATCGCTTCTAAACTTCCTGTCAATATCAAATAAGTCAAAACCACTCCAGACCCCAAAATTTAAAATAGCTGGTTCCAAGCGCCTCTTGTACCAGTTTCACAAAGATCGGAGAGAAACCGGGTATTTGGCTTAATGTTGGCTATTAACTTGAAGGAAAGATCGCCCGCCCGGTTCCTGAACTTAAATCTAAGATTAGTTTGGACCAATTTTGCCTCCGCCCTGATCGCGCGATCGACCCCTCAAATAATACCATTTTAGATTTTTAATTTTAGATTAAAGAATTGAATAATTTGGCGTGACGTATTTCATAAGGGTTTGGATCACGGGTCTACAGTTGCATTCTTTTTTTAACTGGAAAAGTATCCTTCCCAGCAGCGCCAACATGAAAAAAAAAGTTGAGATTTTGGGAAATCTCAACTTTTTTAGTGACTAACTAGCCAAGTATTCTCGGACTTGAGATTGGCGGCGCCGCAGGTGGGCAAGGGCTTGATGTTCTAGCTGCCGCACCCGTTCCCGGCTGAGATTTAACCGTTCTCCGACTTTCGCCAGAGACATTTCCGTGCCGTCTTCCAAACCGAAGCGCAGAATTATTACATCTCGCTGCTGGGGGGTAAGTTCTGATATCAAAGTATTGAGGTCTTGCCGCAGTAATTCCGAGGTAATGTAGTTGTCTGGAGATGCCGTTTCGTCTTCTAAGAGTTCTTGCAATTCGGTATCTTGGTTGTCTCCTACCCGCAAGTCCAAAGAAACTGGATGTCTTGCCATCAGCAGGTATTCCCGAATTTGGGAAGGGTGCAGTTCCAAGGCTGCGGCAATTTCCCCGGGGGAGGGAGATCTGCCCAACTGCTGCGTGAGTTCCCGCTGCACCTTTTTGATTTTGTTGAGTTTTTCGGTGATGTGAATTGGCAATCGAATTGTGCGGGCGTGTTGGGCGATCGCGCGGGTAATTGCTTGGCGAATCCACCAGTAGGCGTATGTAGAAAATTTGTATCCCCGCATCGGGTCAAATTTTTCGACTCCTCGTTCTAAACCGAGGGTGCCTTCTTGAATTAAATCCAAGAATTCCATATTGCGTTTCTGGTATTTTTTGGCGATCGCCACTACTAGCCGCAAATTCGCTTCAATCATCTTTTGCTTTGCCCGCCGCCCTATGTGTAAGATGCGGCTAAGTTCAGGTTCGGTCAACTCCATTTCGGCAGCCCACTCTTGATTCGTCAGATCCCGCTGCCATTCTTTAGCAAGTGCTTGTTTTGCTTCGATTAATTTCATCATTTGCTGCACCTGCTTCCCGAAAACAATTTCTTCTTCTCGGGTTAGCAGGGGTACGCGACCGATCTCGTGCAGATAGGTACGAACCGTATCCGTTGAGGAGTATGGCCGGCTGCCCATGCGATCGGCTTTCACTGTTTTGTTTTTGGGGGTTGTGGTGGACATGGGTGAGTATTGCACTCCTTGTAACAACAGATAAAAAGTTGGTGATACCCTGTCCCACTTTTGCAAGTGGGATAAAGACTGCGACAAAGGGGATGTTTCCCCTCCTGTTTATCGGTGACGATCGGTAGAAGCTTTTTGTTTGGGATTACTTTTGTGCTGGATTTTCCAGTAATCCCTGTCGATTTTCGGTAGCTCGCTAGCTTTAACGGCTAGTTCAAGGCGAAGTGAAGCAAGAGTTTAGTTTTCTCAATATTATTCCCAATTTTGAGGATCGTAAAGGGTAAAAACCTCTGTCTTAAGGTCAAGATTCTACATTTTTCCTTAAGGTTTTGAATTCCCTGTTAGTTTTAACTGCCACTCAACTTCACAATACTCATGCAAACAGACTCATGCAATTCGAGGGCTTTGTTTTGCTCTCTGTTCCATCATCGCTTGAAATTTTCTCGCTGCCTAGATGGTGGGATGCGAGATAACCGAACTCGATCGCCGTATTAGATGGGAGTAACTGTTTAAAATATTTCTTGACATTTTTATTTAAATATGCTAATCCAATTCTGCTACGAGTAACGACAAGGTGTATAAAGGCTGGCTGTTGCCCTGTTTGACTTTCATTGTGCTGCGAGGCTCCATCATCTCCATCATGTTTAAGCTTAGGCAAATTTTGGGCAGTTAGGGATGAGGGGTGAGGGGGTGAAAGGGGAAAAGCTTCTGACGGAAAGCTGGGGGCGAATTTTTTTGAGGTTCGATCGCACTTTTTCGTTTATAACTGAGGCAAAAATCTGATATTTCTGTCATTGCCAGCGATCGCCAATTCTGCGCCCCGACTAATTTACAGTAACCTTTGCCTAAGTTCTGTAATGAATCTAGCAGTTGTCAATCTAAAATCCCAAATCCATTTTAGCAGCTTCTGCCTCGGCAAATACTTGTTCATCGGGCATTTCTTGCCAGTCAATATCCCCGATTTCCCTGTAGAATTGCTCGTCATAGGGGCGAGTTTGCACGACTACGGGCATCGGTACGGCGTGCCCCAAAACTAATGCTTGCTGTTTGGAGTCGAGTTTTGCCAACACTGAACGCAAACTCTGCCCTCCTGAAACGCCGGTGAAAATAGCGTCGATGTCTTTATCGTCGTTTAACAAGGCTGTAATGCGGGTGCCTACTTGCGACATGACTTCGGCATCGATGCCGGAGGGACGCTGGTCTACAATCAGTAGGGTGACAAAGTATTTTCGCATTTCTCTGGCAATTGTCCCGAAAATAGTCGATCGCACGATCGCCGGATCGAGAAAGCGGTGAGCTTCTTCAATGGTAATCACCAACGGCTGCGGGCGATCGCACGGATTTTTGCTCTGCAAAAACTTCTCAGCTTTTCGCACGTAAGATCCGTGAATGCGACGAGTAATCACGTTTGCCGCCAACATATACGACAGCAAATCCGAGTGCGAACCAAACTCAATTACTACATTTTTCCCAGCATCCAAACACTGCAAAACTTCAGTTACATAATTTTTTGGACAGCGTTTCCGAATGTATGTTAAATCATTCAATCTCTCTAACTTTCGCTGCAAAGCCATAATCGAAGACTTATTTCCCCGCTTTTCTTCGCAAAACATTTGGATATCTTCGTTGCTCATTTCCAGCAACTTGTTTATCCAACCACTTCCCAACTCATTTCGCAAAATAATCGCATTTTCGATACTAGCTTCCGACAAATTTAGCTCGCGTTGCACTAGCGCGATATCTTCCACTTCAATTTGATCGAAACTTAAAAATAACTCTTGAGCGTCGCGGACTCCCCGGCGTTTTGTCGATTCTGGATCGAGGGTATAAATCTGCATTTTATCGGGAAACAACTGCCGCAAACCTTTAACAGTGCTGAACTGTTTCCCTTCCGAAACCGCTTCCCACCCGTACTCCGAGTGCATATCAAAAATTAGATTGACAGCAGCTTGCTTGCGAATAATTCCCGATAGAAGCAAGCGCGTCAGGAAAGATTTTCCCGTTCCCGACTTGCCAAAAACCCCGTTGCTGCGTTCCACAAATCGGTCTAAATCCAAGCACACAGCAACGTCCATGTCAATCGGTTTGCCGATCGCAAAATTGCGGCGATACGGGTCATCTTCCCAGCCAAAAACTGCCCGAAAATCGGTTTCTTTGGCATCAAACACCTGGGAAAAGTGGCTGGGAATAGTTTTGACAGGCAGCAACTCAATATCCGCGCCGGTTTGTGACTCAAAAGAAGCCAAATTTCCTAACGCCAGCTTATTCTCGCGAACTCCCCCGTTTTTCGTCGGGTCGAAAATTGCCTGCTGTTTTTCTCTCTCAGCAGTCAACATCAACATCGGCGACAATTCGATCGTACCGTAGGTGCTGCTACCTGCTAGCACTGCGAGCAGAAAATCGTCGTCGGGATTGGGAGGATTCGATAAAATGCGGGCGCTAGAAGTTCCGAGAGACACGTCGGTGAGCATACAGAAAAAGTGCGATCGCACCCCCCGCACTACTAGAAATTTCCCCACCCTCATATCTTCCACCGAAACATCGGCGTGCAGTCGCACTTCTAATCCCTTGCTCAGGGAACCTTGAATAACAGAGCCTAACGGTCGATCCATTTTAGATTTTAGATTTTAGATTTTCGATTGTTAATAATCGGGCAATTTTCGCGGGGCGAGTTTTGATTGTAGATTTTTGATTGTTAACAGTCAACTAATTACCATTCCGATTCTAATGGCAATTCAAAAAAACTCGGACTCAGATGTATATCGGTCAAATCCGTTTCGCTCAAATAAGCGTCGGTCAAAAATACCCCTTTTAAACTTGCGCCTTTGAGGTTAGTACCTTTCAGGTTAGCACCTCTGAGATTAACTCGGAATAAATGAGCATCGCTCAAGTCTGCCTCAGTTAAATCTGCTCCCTCCAAATTTACTCTCATCAAATCTGCTTTTCGGAGATCAGCTTCGTTTAACTTAGCGCCACTGAGGTTAGCTTTTGTCAAGTCTACACCTCTCAAGTCGGCCCCGCTCAAGTTAGCGAACAGCAAAGTAGCTCCGGTGAAATCTGTCTCCCTCAAATCGGCATCTCTTAAATTAGCACCGCTGAGGTCAGCCCTTGTTAAGTCTACACCCCGAAGGTCAGCAGAACTCAAGTTTACTTGGTGTAAAATTGCGCCGCTTAAATCGGCTCCTCTCAAATCTGTTTGCTCCAAGTTTGCACCTTTGAGGTAAGCTTTTTTTAAGCTAGCTCTGCTGAGATCTACATTTTTGAGATTGACCGAACTTAAGTTAGAAGCGCTCAAATTAGCTCCGCTTAAATCTGACCCGTTTAAGTCGGCTCCGGTTAAGTTTACCCCTTGCAGCGATACATTGGGAGCAATTAAATAAGCTCCGCCCAGAGCGGGGTCAATGCCTTCTGAAAACAATGTTTTGTTGCTGTAAACAGCTTTCTCCAAAATCGTACCGCTCAAACTAGCTTCCCTCAAGTCCGCTGCGCTGAGGTTGGCTCCTGCTAAGTTTGCCCGATCGAGTTTTGCGCCAAATAAAATAGCTTTGTATAAGTTTGTCCGCCGCAAATCGGCTCCTTTTAAATCGGCTTCGGTCAAATCTACCATAGCCAGATTTAAGCCAGGGAGCGAAGCATTGGGAGCTAGCAAAAATGCTCCCATTGCACCCGGATCGATATCCTCGGGAAAGATAGTCCGGTTGTTGTATACCGCCTTGTCTAAAATGGCGCCGCTCAACTGAGAACCGCGCAAATCGGCCCCACTGAGGTTGGCTCTGGTTAAGTTGGCTTCGTGGAGATTTGCTCCAACTAAATTAGCTTTGATCAAACTTGCTTGTTTGAGGTTGGCGCCCGTGAATTCGGCTCCTACGAGATTAGCTTCTCGGAGGAAAGCACCAGTCAAATCGGCTCTAGTGAGGTTAGCTAAATTAAGAAATGATTCAGCTAAATCCGCCCCGCTGAGATTAGCGCCGCTGAGGTCGGCTTCGATCAGGTCTGCATACCTGAGCATAGCGCCGCTGAGGTTGGTTTCTCGGAGATCCGTGCCTCGGAGGTTGGCTCCCCGGAGTTCCGCACCGCCAAGGTTGGTGCCTTTAAGTGCTTGTCCCCTGAGATCGAGTCGGTGCAGAAAGTCACCAACGTTCATTTCCATGTCAAATTCACCCTCTCTATTCCGATACTTTTTTCCTAACCTTTGAAATCAAGTTAGATATTCTGAAAGTATCTTTGCTGAGTTCTGGTCAAAACCATTGTAATCATCAATAGCCACAACTGGTGCATCTGGCGGATAGTGTTCTGGAATATCGTCAATGGCTACCCAAGGTGATTTTTCTGCTTGATTTTGTCGAAGATACTCAAGAACTTCCTGGTGTCGTAAATATTTGTGTTGGTGAATATTTTTTGGGTTGAGAAAAGGGGTGAATCCGATAATACGGATAGCGATATCTGGTGAAAATAATGGCGGGATTACCTCGAATGGGAATATTTCACGCCAGGAAGATGAAATTACTACTCGCGCATTAGGATAGGAACGAAGAACATTTTCAAAGTGATTAAGGCAAACTGAATTAAATTTCATTATATCTGTTTGCAAACTCGATCCATTTCTTCTGTCAGGAATAAGTACACCATCAATGTCTAAAAAAATTAACATTAACTAAAAGTCCTAGTGAATCATTTAATGAGTATTAATACTGCTGAATAATATAATGTGCAGCGACGATTCTCTCTCAATTGTTCGCTACATCGACTTTTTAGACTGCAATCAACATTGTTATTCACTGTTTTTATTGGTGGCTGCTTTCTAAGGAAAGGAAGATGCTGGTATCAACAAGTATTATTCTGAAATTCACAGTTTTTCTTGGCTTCGGCCTTCCCCCCTGCTGGGGTAGGGGGGGTTGGCTTCTACCTTCTGCCTTCAGGCAAGAGGAGCAAAACTGTAGATTTTTTGAGGTTCGAGCCGATCGCAAATTCCGGTTAATTCCGACAAAAGAAATGTCTCGCGATCGAGCTGGACTTGCAGGGTCTTGAGCGGATCTCCACCGGAGGAAACCATGAATTCTAATGTTTGCAAATTCGGCTCAGTGCTGATTTCGCCCAAAATTTGACCGATCGCCCTGACGTAAGGATGGTTTGGATCTTTGTACCAGTCGGGGGCTGCGAGTCCGGGTTGATCGAAGCCGAGGTGAACGATGAGGGAGCCTTCTCCGAAAAGGGCTATTCCCACCGGCCGCGCTTCTTCTTGCAGCAGCAAGTGCTGGTTAGCCGCCAAATGCCGCAGTTTTTCGAGGTGTTCGTACCGATTTTGAATGGCAGAATCTTCCTCTTTTCCTTCTGGTTTCTGGCTTCTACCTTCTTCCTTTGTGTCGTTCCACTGAATCGCCACTGTTACTAAATAAGTTTGCAGTAGCATATGACCGAGTTTTTCGGCTTTTGTTGCCAGATAGATCGAGTTGTAATCTGTGGCTTCAATTAGTAAGGGGACGCGATCGGCTACTTCAATGCCGTAACCTTTCAAACCCGCAATTTTGCGCGGGTTGTTGGTAATCAACCGAATTTTTTTAACTCCCAAATCGTTGAGCATTTGTGCTCCGACGCCGTAGTTCCGCAAGTCGGCGGGAAATCCCAACCGTTCGTTGGCTTCTACCGTATCCAATCCCAAATCTTGCAGGGAGTAAGCTTTTAGTTTATTTACCAATCCAATACCTCGACCTTCTTGGCGCAAGTAAACTATGACGCCAGAACCGACATTTTCAATCATTTTCAGTGCCGCTTGCAGTTGCATCCGGCAGTCGCAGCGCAGGGAACCCAAAGCATCGCCGGTCAGGCATTCGGAATGCACCCGCACCATCACGGGTTTGTCTTTAAATTCTGCCGGGTCGCCCTTGACAATAGCAACGTGTTCTGAATTGTCTTGGGTGTCGCGGTAGGCGTAAATCATAAACTCGCCGAATTGAGTGGGCAATTTGGCGACGGTTTCGCGGCGGACGAATCGATCGTGCTTGAGTCGGTAGCTAATTAAGTCGGCAATACTAATTATTTTGAGGTTGTGGAGTTTAGCGTACTCGATTAATTCGGGCAACCTCGCCATCGAACCGTCGGGGTTTTGAATTTCGCAGATGACGCCGCTGGGATACAGGCCGGCGAGTCTGGCAAGGTCAACCGAGGCCTCGGTGTGACCGGCGCGTTTGAGGACGCCACCGTCGATCGCCCGCAGGGGGAAAATGTGACCGGGACGGCGCAAGTCTTGAGGTTTGGTGTCCGGGTGAATGGCTACTTGGATCGTGCGGGCTCTGTCTTCGGCGGAGATACCGGTACTGACGCCGTTGACTGCATCGATGCTAACAGTGAAGGCAGTTTGGTTGTTGTCAGTGTTTTTGCTGACCATGAGGGGCAATTCCAGGCGATCGAGCCTTTCGCCGCTCAATGCCAGACAAATCAAACCCCGCGCGTTCACGGCCATGAAATTGATGTTGTCGGGGGTGGCGAATTGGGCGGCACAAATCACGTCGCCTTCGTTTTCGCGATTTTCGTCATCGACTACTACCACCATGCGACCTGCTTTGAGGTCTGCGAGGGCGCTGTCGATCGAGTCAAATTGAAAGGATTGAGTTGAGGTGTTGTTATTTGGCACTGAGGAGTTCAAGCTATAAACAGTAATGTTATGGAAATAGAATGTATTTGTGATTGTAACCTTTTGTTTCCGACAGGGCGATTCCCCAGTCCAGATGAGTTTGACAATATTTCTAAACTCACTTACTATAAATTTTACACTTTGTCAACAAAATATCTCCCCAATATTTCATGAGCTTGACTGATATCGCGAAGATTTTAGGTAAACCGTACTTTCAAGCTCCTAATTGCTTAATTTATAACATGGATTGCTTGGAAGGATTGAAGCTGCTGCCCGATCAATTGATAGATTTAACCGTTACCAGCCCGCCTTATAACATCGGCAAAGAGTACGAAAAATCCTTGGTGTTAGATGAGTATTTAAACTGGTGCGAGCAGTGGATAGCCGAGGTTTACCGGGTAACGCTCGATCGAGGAGCATTTTGGCTGAATTTAGGCTATTTGTCAATTCGCGATCGGGCAAAAGCAATTCCGATTTCCTACCTGCTTTGGGACAAAGTGCCTTTTTATCTGATTCAAGAAGTTGTATGGAATTACGGCGCGGGAGTTGCGGGCAGCAAGTTCTTTTCACCCCGCAATGAAAAGTTTCTCTGGTATGTAAAAAATCAATACAAGTATACATTTAATTTGGATGAAGGGCTATTCTGGGTTTGTGGTGGAAAGGATAGTGTGAGCGTCTCGCTCGCGCAGGCTTTCGGGCCTGTACCACGGGAAGTTTTATTTTTATAATCACCTAAAACTCGGGAGAACCGTATAGGCTATTAAAAAATTATCCTATCATTCGTTTGTCTTATGAGTAATAACGCCCCGGTCAAAACAATTCTGATTCTGGCAGCCAATCCCAAAAATACGGTTCCCTTGCGATTGGATCACGAAATCCGGGAAATTGACGAAGGATTGCGAAGGGCAAACAAACGAGAACAGTATAAATTAGAACAAAAATGGGCGGTGCGTTCCCGTGACTTTTACCGGGCTATCTTAGATTATCAACCGCACACTGTTCACTTTTGCGGGCATGGTGCGGGAGAAGATGGAATTGTCCTAGAAGATGATACGGGAAAAATGGCGCTGGTGCAGACAAATGCCCTCGCTAGTATGTTTAAAATATTTTCCAAAAAAGGGGTAGAGTGCGTAATTCTCAATGCTTGTTATTCGGAAGTACAAGCTGATGCAATTAGCCAATACGTTAAGTATGTAGTTGGCATGAATAGAGCCGTGGGAGATAGAGCAGCACTTGCCTTTGCGGTGGCATTTTATGATGGGATTTTCGCAGGATGTGAAGTTGAAGAAGCCTATGAATTAGGTCGTTCGCAGATGAGGAGTTTCCTAGAGCATGAAACTCCTGTTTTTTTTAAAAGAAAAAAGTTAACTGATTCTGCGATTGATGAGATTTTAATTAATTTTGAAGAAGTTATCCCGCCTAACCCTTACCAAGGATTGTCTGCATTTAGTGAAGAAGATGCAAATTTCTTTTTTGGACAAGAAAATTTTGTAAATAAGTTAGTAGAAGTCACTCAGACACAACCCTTAGTAGCTGTGGTTGGACCAAGTGGAAGTGGTAAATCTTCTGTGGTGTATGCCGGCTTAATTCCCAAATTGCGAAAAGAAGGAAATTGGTTAATTGAATCATTTCGTCCCGGACAAGAACCATTTTTGCCTTTGGCTTCTGCCTTAGTGCGGCAATTAGAACCCGAAGCGGGTGAAACTCAAAAATTGCGGGAAGCGGTAGGACTAGCCGGCGATTTACAAAATGGGAGAATCACTTTACAGCAAGTTGTATCTCGCATTTTAGAGCGTAACCCAGGTAAAAGGTTGTTGTTAGTTGCCGATCAATTTGAGGAACTGTACACCCTTTGTCGGGTGAAGGAAGAACAGGAACGTTTTGTGAATGAGTTGCTAACGGCGATTACTCAACAAAATATTACATTAGTTTTGACGTTACGCGCTGACTTTTACGGTTATGTGCTTTCCTATCGTCCGTTTCGGGATGCTTTGCAGGAGTTTACACCACAATTGCTTAGTTCCATGAAACGGGAGGAATTACAACAAGCCATTGAATTGCCGGCTCAAAAATTGGCAGTACAGTTAGAGGCTCAATTAACCCAACGCATTCTTGATGATGTGGGGGAAGAACCGGGAAATTTACCTTTATTAGAATTTGCCCTGACTCGTTTGTGGGAAAAGCAAATCAACCGAGAGTTAACTCACCAAGCTTACGAAGAAATTGGTGGGGTAAAAAAAGCAATTGCTAATCATGCCGAGCAAATTTATCAAAAACTAAGCGAAACAGAGAAAAAGCAGGCACAGCGAATATTTGTGCAATTAGTGCGTCCAGGGGAAGGAACAGAGGATACCAGGCGCATTGCTACTCGTGCGGAAGTGGGGGAAGATAACTGGAATTTGGTCAGTTATTTAGCGGGATATCAAGCGCGTTTGGTAGTTACAGGCCGGCAAGAACCGCAAGATACGGTAGAAGTAGTGCATGAAGCACTGATTCGGGAATGGGGAACACTGCGTGAGTGGATCAATGCCAACCGTGATTTTCGGACTTGGCAAGAACGGCTGAAAGTGGCCCTGCGGGAGTGGAAAAATAACAATCATGACTCTGGGGCATTGTTGCGAGGTGTACCGTTAAATGTGGCAGCAGACTGGTTGCGTAAACGCGCCGGTGAAATGACGCAGGAGGAACGAGATTTTATTCAGGTTAGCGTTCGGATGCAAAAACGTAGGCGGCAATTTACTACTTTTGGAGTGTCTGGTGCTTTTATCGTTGTTTCTAGTTTGGCTATTTTTGCTAATTGGCAGTGGTGGCAAGTACAAAGAGTTCAGTTAGGTCAAAGTGATGCTCTCAGTCAGTATTCAAACGAACTTTTTAATAAAAATCAAGAGTTCGAGGCACTTATAGCAAGTTTACGAGGAGCCATACCAATTAAACGCACAAAAGCTCAACCTTCAATGCAAGTTTTGACTGCTTTGCGACAAGCAGTTTATGGAGTGAACGAACACCGTTTAGAAAGCCATAGCGATTCGGTCTGGAGCGTCGCCTTTAGTCCCGATGGCAAGACTTTGGCTTCTGCCAGCAGTGACAACACCATCAAACTGTGGAATTTGCAAACCCAAAAACCGATTGCCACCCTTGCCGGTCATAGCTATTCGGTCAATAGCGTCGCATTTAGTCCCGATGGCAAGACTTTGGCTTCGGCAAGCACTGACAAGACCATCAAAGTGTGGAATTTGCAAAGCCAAACACCGATTGCCACCCTTGCCGGCCATAGCGAGTCGGTCAATAGCGTCGCATTTAGTCGAGATGGCAAGACTTTGGCTTCCACCAGCCGTGACAAGAGCATCAAAGTGTGGAACTTGCAAAGCCAAAAACCGATTGCCACCCTTGCCGGCCATAGCGATTGGGTCAATAGCGTCGCATTTAGTCCAGATGGCAAGACTTTGGCTTCCGCCGGCGTTAACAACACCATCAAAGTGTGGAACTTGCAAAGCCAAAAACCGATTGCCACCCTTGCCGGCCATAGCTATAGCTATGCGGTCAATAGCGTCGCATTTAGTCCAGATGGCAAGACTTTGGCTTCCGCCAGCGATGACAACACCATCAAACTGTGGAATTTGCAAAGCCAAAAACCGATTGCCACCCTTGCCGGCCATAGCGAAGGGGTCCCTAGCGTCGCATTTAGTCCAGATGGCAAGGCTTTGGCTTCCGCCAGCTATGACAAGACCATCAAAGTGTGGAACTTGCAAAGCCAAAAACCGATTGCCACCCTTACCGGCCATAGCGATGAGGTCTATAGTGTCGCCTTTAGTCGAGATGGCAAAATTTTGGCTTCCGCCAGCGGTGACAAGACCATCAAAGTGTGGAACTTGCAAAGCCAAAAACCGATTGTCACCCTCACCGGCCATAAAAGCCAAAAACCGATTGTCACCCTCACCGGCCATAGCGGTGTGGTCAATAGCGTCGCCTTTAGTCCAGATGGCAAGACTTTGGCTTCGGCAAGCTTTGACGACACCATCAAACTGTGGAACGTGCAAAGCCAAAAACCGATTGCCACCCTTGCCGGCCATAGCAGTTGGGTCAATAGCGTCGCCTTTAGTCGAGATGGCAAGACTTTGGCTTCCGCCAGCGGTGACAAGACCATCAAACTGTGGAACTTGCAAAGCCAAAAACCGATTGCCACCCTTGCCGGCCATAGCGATTGGGTCAATAGCGTCGCATTTAGTCGAGATGGCAAGACTTTGGCTTCCGCCAGCGGTGACAAGACCATCAAACTGTGGAACTTGCAAAGCCAAAAACCGATTGCCACCCTTGCCGGCCATAGCGATTGGGTCAATAGCGTCGCATTTAGTCCCGATGGCAAGACTTTGGCTTCTGCAAGCAATGACAACACCATCAAACTGTGGAATTTGCAAAGCCAAAAACCGATTGCCACCCTTGCCGGCCATAGCGAATGGGTCATTAGCGTCGCATTTAGTCGAGATGGCAAGACTTTGGCTTCCTTCAGCAATGACAAGACCATCAAACTGTGGAACTTGCAAAGCCAAAAACCGATTGCCACCCTTGCCACCTATGACTATTGGGTCAGCAGCGTCGCATTTAGTCGAGATGACAAGACTTTGGCTTCCGCCAGCAGCGATGGCAACACCATCAAACTGTGGAACTTGCAAAGCCAAAAACCGATTGCCACCCTTGCCGGCCATAGCAATGTGGTCAGTAGCGTCGCATTTAGTCCCGATGGCAAGACTTTGGCTTCCGCCAGCTCTGACAAAACAATAATTTTATGGAATTTGGATTTTGATGATTTACTCAAGCGTGGTTGTGACTGGGTACGTGGCTATTTAGAAAGCAGTCCCGATGTTAGCGATAGCGACCGACACCTGTGTGATGGTATTCCCACAAATCAATAGGCTTTTGCCAGAAAGTTTGTTTAAAATAACAAGTGAATCTCAAAAACTGCATAAAAACTGCCACCTCAACCTCATATAAAAATCAAACCTTTCTAAAACCCCTTACCCACCATCAACAATGACTGACCAAACCCCCAACTTCTACGCCCTCCTCATCGGTATCGATTTCTATTTTCCCCATCGTTTGCCCGAAGGTAACTACTACAAAAACTTGCGGGGATGCGTTCAAGATATTAACCATGTGGAAACCTATTTAAAAACCACTTTGAACCTCACTCCCGACCAAATTATTAAACTCACTGCAACTGCTTCCGAGAATCCAAATCAACCCCAAGAGCCCCCGGAACTTTTACCCACGTATGAAAATATTGTTGCCAAATTCAAGGAACTAACAGCCAAAGCCCAACCGCAAGATCAAGTCTATATTCACTACTCCGGTCACGACGGACGGGCGACAACAATTTTTGAAGATGTCAAGGGTTCTATGGGTTTAGATGAAGCTTTGGTTCCCACAGATATCGGTCAACCCTATTCACGCTATTTGCGCGACTTGGAATTGGCTAAACTGCTTGAAGAAATGGTGGAAAAAGAGTTAGTTGTAACGCGGGTACTCGACCCAGCCAACTCCTGAAGTTCCTCAATGGTACGTGTTTCGCAGCGGAGAAGCCAAGGGGCCCTATACCAAATTGCAATTATGGGAGGTTCAGGAAATCACAGCCCCAACCCAAGTCCGGCGCGGGGAAGCGGAGTGGCAGCGCGCCGGTGAAATTCCAGAACTAGCGGCGTACCTGACTCAAAAATAAGGCGCTATCCCGAAAAAACTATTCTCGGCGGGGTTGAACGCTTCTCCACAGCTTCAAATATTCACGTCGAACAGATTCATCAACCTCGTAAGCTAAACTTTCAGGCAAATCGAGTTCGATAAATGACTGCATTGCCCGCATTTTGCCTAAAAAAAAGCCCTCAACTTTGTGAGGGCTTTGCGATGCCAGGAACGAGACTTGAACTCGTGACACGTGGATTTTCAGTCCACTGCTCTACCAACTGAGCTATCCCGGCTTGTTTTTTCGCGCTTTACTATCTTAGCAGACACATACAGAATTTAGCAAGCACTTTTCTCAATTAATTTTCGATCGCCCGGAACCGCCCGCCTGTAAGCTAAAAGCTGCAACCTAAAATCCAAAAATCGCAATGGCACAGCAACATCGGGACAGCGGGAGTAAGAGTCTGCTTGTCTTGGGCATAATTTGGCTGCTGGGGGCAATTAGCGATCGCCTCTGGTTTGCCCTCGATCGATCTGTCCCGGCGTGGGATCAAGCAGACTACCTGACTAGCACCCTGAAATACTTGCAGGCGTTGCAGCATCCTCAGTGGTTTTCCGGGGAGTGGTGGACAAACTTCTGGCTGCTTTCGACGAAAATTCCGCCCTTGGCATACATCTTGACGGTTCCGTTTCTTCAGGTTTTCGGTACTGGGGGCGATCGGGCAACCCTCGTTCATCTATTATTTAGTGCTATTCTCCTCGCCTCAGTCTACAGTCTGGGCGTCCAACTATTTAACCGGCAAGTCGGTTTGTGGGCCGCTGCAATTTGCGTTTTGTTACCGGGACTTTATCGGTTCCGCTTGCAATTTTTGCTCGACTATCCCCTCACTGCTGCGATTACTTTTGCTTTCTATTGTCTGACAATGTGGAAGGCTTCTGAAGGAAGAAGGAAGTTCAGCAACGGATTCTGTAACGGATGTAACGGATGTCAGGAAGAAGGAAGTTCGGCAACGGATTTAACGGATGTAACCGATAGAACTCTGTTGGAGGAACGAACAAAGAAAAAGTATAAATTCTCCCCCTCCCCCACTCTCCCCCTCTCCCCGTCATCTTTCTTTTGGGCGATCGCCTTTGGAATTTCTCTCGGCTTATCAATATTAGTTAAACACACTACCGTATTATTTCTGTTTACCCCGATTGTGTGGCTGGCTGTGGGTGCTGTGCGCCAAAAAGCTTGGGGTAGATTAGGTCAATTAACTGGTGCTCTGTTGCTATCGGCGGCGGTGTTTGGCCCGTGGGCGAAAACCAATTGGCTGTTAATTTTGACCGGGGGAAAACGGGCAACGCTGGATTCTGCGATCGCCGAAGGAGATCCGGGCATCAATACGATCGACGCTTGGATTTACTACGGTCAACACTTACCCGAACACGTTTCTTGGCCTCTGTTACTTGTTCCCTTAGTAGGATTGATACTTTATTGGCGTCGCCGGCAAGATAGTTCGTCAATATTGCATCTCAACTCCTGTCGGTGGCTGGCTGTTTTCTGGGTAGGAGCTTATTTAATTAATTCTCTAAATCTCAACAAAGACGACCGCTATGTGATACCTTATTTGCCTGTTTTATCTATTTTCTTAGCCTACTGTTTAACGCTGTGGCCTTCTCGGTGGGGACGACAAATTCGCTGGGGTACAATTGGCTTGGCAATTCTGGCGATGCTGTTCCATATCTTGCCGCTGGGAGGTGCTGTGGGAAATAGCTTAGCCCAAATTATCAGTCCCGGCAATTCTAACTATCCTTACTTGGGGAAAGAGTGGCCGCACGGAGAGGTAATTGCAGAAATTATTGATAGGGAACCTTATTTGCAATCTACTTTAGGCGTGTTGCCTTCGACGCCGGAAATTAACCAGCATAATTTGAATTTTTACGGTGCTTTGGCTAATTTTCAGGTTTACGGGCGGCAGGTGGGAACGAATTTAAAAGAAGTGCCGCAAGATGTGCGATCACTCTCTTGGTTTGTAACCAAAACTGGCCCGCAAGGTTCGATTCGCGAACGGATTAAAAAAGCTCAAAATGCAGCGGTAACGGCGATTGAAAAAGGTGATAAGTTTGAGTTAGATAAAACTTGGATTTTGCCCGATTATACTAATTTAAATCTTTATCGGAAGCGAGTGCAGCCTGTCGAAATACAGCCGTTGAATGAAGCGCGATCGCAAGTACAATTAGATCGAGTTACTGTCGCTGCAAAAGCAGTTCCCGGAGTGGCGCTACCGGTTACTTATACTTGGTCGGGGCCTTGGCAGCAGTTGCAGTCTGGTTTAGTGTTGGTAACGTGGCAAAATCAGCAGTCTGGCGATATTCCACCGGGACAGACTTTCAGGATTTTACACGATCGCGCGATCGCCGGGGCGACTTTGCATCCGGGGATTCTGGAAGCGGATAAATTTGCTGTGGGGTTTCGAGTTGTCGATCGCACCGCGATGCTTCCTCCTGCTAATATTGCACCGGGAACTTACAATCTGCAAGCTACTTATCTAAATCGGAAAACCGGCGAAACTTATCCGATTAATGGGCCGGCAGTTAGTGTTAAAATCGAGGCAGAGCCTCTAGATATGCGTTCTCAGGCAGAGCCTGGAAACGAGGATTATACAGATAAGCCTGAGTTAGATTTGGTGACTCAATTGCGGGCGATGGCGGTTAATTTACCGAAAGGATTGCCAGGTTTAGAACCCGTGTTCGAGCAGATTGGGCGCATCAATCAGTACGATCCAATTCAAGATTATACCGTGCAAGCGGAACAATCGTTAGAATATCGGTTGCAGCAGGAACCAAATAATCTAGAATTGGCTTATGCTTTGGCATTTTCTAGAGTATTGCAGCAGAATGTCAAAAGTGCGATCGCCGCCTTAGAAAAAGTCACTCAACTCGACTCAAAAAACCCTTACGCTTACGCCTATCTCGCTTTCGTACACCTGTACGGCTGGCATCCCAAAGCCGCTCAAACAGCCTTAAAACCTGCTCTCGCTCTCAACTCCAACCTACCGGAAATTAGAGTTTTAAACGGTGTAGCGCAACTGATGCAAGGTAATCTCATTCAAGCATGGCAAGATTTGCAATACTTAAAAAAACTAAAAATTTAACAATCCCTTTTATTGTGGCACGGGCGTCACGCCTGTGCTTCCGAATCGGTAAAAAACAGAAAATCAATGAACCAACCAAGAATTGTCTCTCTAATTCCCAGTGCCACCGAAATTGTAGCAGTTTTAGGATTAACCGATGCAATTGTGGGCCGTTCCCACGAATGCGACTATCCCCCAGAAATCCAAAATTTACCTGTTTGCACTCAGCCTAAATTCAATCCCGAAGGAACTAGCAGCGAAATTCACAACCGCGTGACAGAATTGTTGCAAAATGCCCTCAGCGTGTATAAAATAGAAATAGATACTTTGGAAAAATTGCAGCCGACTCACATTATTACTCAAGCTCAATGTGAAGTCTGCGCTTGTTCTCTAACAGAGGTTGAACAAGCGGTAAGCACGCTGGTAAATAGCAAGCCGGAAATTATTTCTTTGCAGCCGAATCTGCTAGCAGAAATCTGGACGGATATTCAGGGAGTTGCTGATGCTTTGGGCGTAGATGGCAAAAGTGCGATCGACCTTTTGCAATCCCGCATCGATGCTATTACCTCGAAAACACAAGCATCCTCTATTATTACCACAAAAGAGAGACTTCCCAAAGTAGCCTGCATCGAGTGGATTGAGCCTTTGATGGCGGCAGGTAACTGGATTCCCGAATTAGTGGCAATGGCGGGAGGCAATTCGCTATTTGGAATTGTCGGAGAACATTCCCCTTGGTTAAAATGGGAATCGCTAGTAAAAGCTAATCCCGATGTAATTATTTTCATGCCTTGCGGCTTTGATTTAAGCCGCACTCGCAGCGAAGCAATGCAGATAACTAAATACGCAGAATGGCCTAATTTGCCAGCAGTAAAAACGGGGAAAGTTTACATAACTGACGGCAATTCTTACTTTAATCGGCCGGGACCGAGATTGGTTGATTCGTTAGAAATTTTAGCAGAAATTCTCCATCCCGAAATCTTCTATTTTGGCTATCGAGGTAAGGGTTGGCAGCCATTTTTGTAAATACCTGCAGCTAGCTAAAGCTTTATGTATATTAATTCTGAATTGCCTGCGATACAAATAAGGACACAACAATATTGTGTCCTTATTTGGCTTTCATTTAACCGAATCTGACATCAATGGATGCAAAAAACGCTCGTCCTACCTTGTTGAAGCAGGGGGCATCAATACCTTGTCAATTACGTGAATAACGCCGTTGCTAGCTTTGATATCAGCTTTCACAACATTAGCGCCGCTGACAGTAACTTTGCCTGCGCTAACAGCCACATTGAGCGAACTGCCTTCGACACTTTTAACATCGCCGGATTTCAGGCTAGTAGATAAAACCGCACCAGGAACAACGTGGTAAGTTAAAATCTTAGTAAGTTTGGCTTTGTTGGCCGGTTTGAGCAAATCCTCCACAGTTGCTTTTGGCAAAGCAGCAAATGCCGCGTCAGTCGGAGCAAAAACAGTGAAAGGACCTTTTCCTTGTAAAGTTGTAACCAAACCTGCTGCTCCCAAAGCCTTCGTCAGCGTCTTGAATTGAGCGTCACCAGATGCAATAGCAACAATATCCTTAGTAGCGGCAGTTGGTGCCGGTGAAGCGCCAGTTGGTGCCGGTGAAACGCCAGTTGGTGCCGGTGAAGCGCCAGTTGGTGCCTGTGAAACGCCAGTTGGTGTCGGTGAAGCAGTGGTTTTTACGTTTCCTGCAACTTGTGAAGTTTGAGTTGCATTAGCAACATTGGTGTTGGAGGTGATGTGGGCCCAAGCCGGGAAACCAATCAACGCGCTAGCGCCGATTACTCCTGCGAAACCTGTCAGTTGTTTCATCCAGCTAGGTAAATTTTGATTTTTCATTGCGCTTGCATTTCCTTAGGAGATAAAACAGTGAACATGAATTGTTATGTTAGCCAAATCTCGACAAAAGGCAAGGTTGCCAGAGGCTAAGGTAGAGAGAAATTTCTCTTGCATCCCCGATCGACCAAAACTTCCTTACTATAACGCAAGCTGAGAAATCGGGCATCAACCGCTAAATCTGTAACTCAAAACCTCAATCACCGAACCAGTTTGGGGTAAGTCACCAGATTTGATCGAAATCGTGTCATTATTCAATCGGCGCACCGGCGTACCATCCATCAGCGCCAAGAATTCATCTAGCGGCACCAAATCGCACGCAGTATCGGCGGCTTGGGTTTTGAAATGTGTCGGAATCACCATCTTTGGTTTGAGAAGTTGCAAAGTTTGCTTCGCTTCCGCCGGAGTGTAAGCTTTCGGCCCTCCGCCCACGGGAATCAGCAGGATATCCGGCCGCCCGATCAAGATTTGTTCTTCAATGCCGATCGGGCCAGCAACTCCGCCCAAGTGTAAAATCTTAAGGCCCGCTTGCTGCCACAGCCAAGCCACATTGACCCCAAATCGCCTTCCTCCCTCACGGTCTTTTTCCGTCCGAATCCCTTGAATCCGCAGCCCGTTAGACCTGTAAGCCCCTGGCTCGTACAAAAGGCCGGGATTGCCCGCAAATCCGTCGATCGCCCCTTCATCGAGCAACCGGCTGCTAATCAGAATCAAATCTGTCGGCACTTTAGGAGAGCGATAGCCTGCGGTACAGCCCAGGGGGCGAAAAGGATTCACCAGCACCCTCGCACCGCCTCCGGCGAACAAGAAGCAAGTGTGCCCCAACCACTGAATCGACAAAGAATCAGCAGTTTGAGCTTGATAGCTTTCCCATCCAGATGGTAAACCAGTTGCTAAAGCTGCTAGCAAACCCGTCTGTGCGTAACGTATTAATTGTCGCCGTTTCATCTTGTGGTTGCGGTTATCGGGTGTTGGTCGTTTGTTGTTATATCACAAAACACCGTCAGTCGATTTTAGATTTTAGATTTTAGATTTTAGATTTACTCCACAGATGAATCTGGGATATGGAACTTTCGTCTAAAATTTGGGGTTAACCACGAGCATTTTCGGGGGCTTGTATCCTTTTGTGGGCGCCTGAGATGCGAAAATGTGCACCCTAGTTTTACCGTAAAGTTCGCAGGGCCCACCCTAAAAATTTAGATAATTTAAACAGTCAGGTGTGGATTCGGCACCCGAAAGATGCAGATAAAAACTCAAAATTCCCAACCCAACTAAAGCCGTTCCAAGAAATTTCGCAATAATTGCTTTCCCGCAATCGTCAAAATACTTTCCGGGTGAAACTGTACACCTTCAATGTGTGGATATTCCCGGTGCCGCACGCCCATAATAGTTCCGTCTTCAACCCAAGCGGTAATTTCCAAAATTTCTGGACAACTCTGCTTTTCAATTACCAAACTGTGATAGCGAGTTGCAATCATCGGCGATTCCACGCCCTGAAAAACTCCGACTCCTGCGTGTTCTACCTGAGAAGTTTTGCCGTGCATCAACACGGGTGCAGAAACAATTTTGCCGCCGAATACTTGACCAATACTTTGATGTCCGAGGCACACGCCTAAAATTGGCATAGTCGGCCCCAATTCTTTGATTAATTCCAGAGAAATTCCCGCATCTTCCGGTCGCCCCGGGCCTGGAGAAATCACCACTGCTGCCGGCTGCAATCGGCGAATTTCTGCTAAGGAGATTTGGTCGTTGCGGTAGACTTGCACTTCGCTTGCTACCTGCAACTCAGCACCCAGTTCTCCTAGATACTGTACCAAATTGTATGTAAAACTGTCGTAGTTATCGATGACTATAATCACGGGTTAAGTTAGATTTTAGGTTTTAGATTTTAGATTTTAGGTTAACTCGCTGTCTGAAAGCAAGGGTTTCAAGATTTTAGATAGATGCCGAAGATAAAAATAGCTGCAATATAGACGAATAAAACTAAAAATCTCAAATTGGTCATCTAAAACCTAAAATTTGCGATCGCCCAATAAGTTACTAACGGCCGATCGCAATTTGAACGACTGCCCACAAAGGAGGAAGCAGAAGTGCAGTACCGACGATGATCGCAGCCATTGCCGATACCAGAACCGCTCCGGCACCGCAGTCTTTGGCAATTTTGGCTAGTTCGTGGTAAGATTGCCCGACTGTCAAGTCTACCACCGATTCGATCGCCGTATTCAACAGTTCCATTGCTAAAACTATGCCAATGGTGACGCCGATCACCGATATTTCTACAGGTTTCAGTTGCAAAAATAGGCCGAGTCCGATCGCCAAAGTGCCAATAACAGTGTGAATCCGAAAATTGCGCTGAGTTTCAAAAGCATAACTCAGACCCCCCCAAGCGTATCTAAAACTCGTAGCTAAGCTAGATGCGATTTTCCAGGATAGCTCTCGGTTGTATTTCAAGGCTTTTTTAGGCTCGTGGACTGTCTGGCTAGAAGAGTCTTGAGGCATGGGCAGAAACTGTGCGACTTGTGATGAAATTGAGGGTCTATCTAGTGTCATAAAGAACCAACTTTAATTTACAGAGATGAATGAAAGCTAAACTTTTCAAATTAACTTCATCAAGTCTAGGTAACTTTTCTAAGTTTTTACTAAAGTTATGGTTTAATTTCAGAAAGTTATGTTGGGCTTGACATGATTTGTTAAATCACCATCAACTTCAGTTATGCTGTTTGGATCGCAAGACCGATCGCCTGCAGCAATGTTTCTTGTTGATCGAGCATTTGAGTCAGACTTTCTTCATCCGGGTGATCCCAGCCCAAAAGATGCAAAAAACCGTGGGCTGCCAGCCAAGCTAGTTCGGTCTTCAGGGGATGTCCTTGCTGCTGAGCTTGTCGGTTAGCTGTATCGATCGAGATGACGATATCACCCAAGTATAGGGGTTCAGATGACTGCATTTCCTCTAGCTGAGGACAGTCTACCTCTAAAGCTGCGAAAGCTAATACATCGGTCGATCGATCGAGCTGGCGGTACTGGAGGTTGAGCGCTTGCATCTCCGTATCGGCGGTTAAACGCAGACTGACTTCGTAGCCCGGAGCGACTGGCACATACTCTTCCTGGTTTTCCAGCCAAACGCTAAACCAATTTTCCCAGGTTTCGGCTGAAATCTCCCCGCTGGCTGCACTCTCAGGGAGGTTGGAAGCGTCGGCTGACTCCTGGGCGAGCCCGTAACAGTCTTCGACGTTCACCTCAATTAACATTTTTTTGCTCTCCTGTCAAGGGATATATTCAATTTTTTTACAAATTCCAATTGCGCGATCGAACGGCAGGGGATTTTGCTGTTGCTGGAAAGATACAGTAATCTGTTAGAGATTGCAACAGGCAGGCAGAACAATCAGCTTAACTCGCGATTAAGAAAGATCAAAAACATCAGCAGAAATTAGAGGCTGATTGTTGGAATCCTCGATTAAGAATTGAAATAGCGATCGAGAAAAGCCAAACCGACGAGTACGCCTAAAAGTCCCGCCGCTGTCAAGGCAAAATGAAACAGAGAAGTCGCCCGCTTGCGAACCATGTTCCGCATCGCCAGCTTGACATAACTAGGTGGAGGTGCAGTGTTTGTCGGCGCTGTCTGGGTTTCGGCGGACTCTTCGGAGGCGGGAATTGCTGAGGGAGGTTGACTCATAGTGGTTAGTTTAGAAGGTTAACAAAGGGGCTGCTGAGGACAGGCTCGTCCCGATGTTAACAAATATGTAACGTTTTGTGTAGGAGTTTTTAGATTTCAGATTGCTGCAGGCTGGTTTCGGGCTGCAGAGAATCGGGCTAAACTTTCTTCAGCCATCAGCCATCCGCTGAACTTCAGCAATAATTCGCCTCACTGTCTCCGCCTGTGGCGATCGCAAATGCTGGAAAATGTCCAAGGATTGCTGTAAATAATTCAAGGCTGTGTCAAAATCTCTCTTCTTATCTGCTAACAACAGTCCTAACATTGCGAAAGTAGCAGCTTTTCCTCGAACATTGCCAATCTTTTCCTGAAGTTCGAGAGATTGTTCATAAAGTGCGATCGCCTTTGCTACTTCCCCTTGATCCGCATAAATTCCTGCTAGTTGGTGCAAAGTAGCAGCTTTTCCTTGAACATTGCCAATATTTTCCTGAAGTTCGAGAGATTGTTCATAAAATGTGATCGCCTTTGCTACTTCCCCTTGATTGGCATAAATTCCTGCTACACAGTGCAAAGTAGCAGCTTTCTCTTGAACATCGCCAATCTTTTCATGAAGTTCGAGAGATTTTTCATAAAGTGCGATCGCCTTGACTACTTCTCCTGGATTGGCATAAATTCCTGCTAGACAGTGCAAAGTAGCAGCTTTCCCTTGAACATCGCCAATCTTTTCATGAAGTTCGAGAGATTTTTCATAAAGTGCGATCGCCTTGACTACTTCTCCTTGATTGGCATAAATTCCTGCTAGATTGTGCAAAGTAGCAGCTTTCCCTTGAACATCGCCCATCTTTTCCTGAAGTTCGAGAGATTCTTCATAAAATGCGATCGCCTTGGCTACTTCCCCTTGATTGGCATAAATTCCTGCTAGACCGTGCAAAGTAGCAGCTTTCCCTTGAACATTGCCAATCTTTTCCGTAAGTTCGAGAGATTGTTCATAAAATGCGATCGCCTTGGCTACTTCCCCTTGATTGGCATAAATTCCTGCTAGACCGTGCAAAGTAGCAGCTT
>NZ_JAUBQB010000049.1:52849-53378 GCF_036701035.1 Microcoleus sp. Pol7_B2
TCCCTTGAACATTGCCAATCTTTTCCTGACGTTGTTGAATTGAGGTACGATAGAGCGAGTGAGCGATTCACAAAAACCAATTTACTGAAAGTCAAAGCAAATGAAATTTCCTGAAAATCTGTCAACTCATGTTAATAAAAATGCGCCGAATAAAGGCAAGCAAAATTATATTTATGTTGACTGTGGCAGGCAATTTAGAGATTGCTATCAAACCCAGCAGTGTTACGCGCAAGAAGTTAAATATCAATACCTAAAAATATATGTCAATGGGATGGGTTTTCGTGCGAGCAAGAGAGTCAAAGACCTGCATCACACGACAATAATTAATTGGCTCAAGCAAGTTGGAAAGCTGCTACCATCCGCTTACGATCTAGAGACAATTCCAGAAGTAGGAGAACTAGATGAGCTACAAACCTTTGTCGGATAAAAAAACACAATCTGGGTGTGGACAGCAGTAGACATCTCCAAAATAGTAACAATTCGTGATAATATCACATCCTAAAGCTTTTTTGACACAGAAACATGAGCG
>NZ_JAUBQB010000162.1:0-3545 GCF_036701035.1 Microcoleus sp. Pol7_B2
TGTTGTCATGGTTTTATGATTGCTGTATTTGGTTGTCAATGTTCGGATGATGTTTATATTATTAACGGTGTTGTTAAGGTTTGTAAAGGGGTTGAGCGACAGTTAAACTGATGACTGCGATTAGGAAAGCTGATGTAAAGACAGAGATGGGCGATCGCCAGGGGTTTTGTTAAGAAAGTTGAGGGTTTTGCTTTCTGTTGGTCAGGTCGTGATACCTTTCTAAAACCTGAAAGCGGGAAAGTCCGGTGCAATTCCGGCGCTGTGCCGCAACTGTAAAAGTCAGAATGCCGATTTCGGGGGCGCTTTGTGGGCGTTTACTTTTGGATTCCCTGCGTAGCACGGGGAGGAGATTATTTGTTAGCTTTGACTGATTTGCCGACTTGTCCGGGTTTATTTTACGGTTCCCAAGCCCGAGACGGAGTTTTATCGAGAATGCGGATTCCGGGGGGAGTTTTAAACGCACAGCAGTGTTGGACGATCGCCGATTTGGCTGATCAATACAGTACCGGCTATTTGCAAGTGACAAATCGGGCAAATTTGCAAATCCGAGAAGTGAACTCGGAAATTGCCCCGGAAGTCTGGAACCGCTTGCAGGAATTGGGGATAGCGTCTCGCCGCGTTGAAGTTGACCCAATTCGCAATATTATGGCAAGCCCGACCGCAGGGATCGATCGCCAGCAGTTACTGGATACTCGCCCGCTAGTCAAAGCTTGGGATGATTACCTGCAAACACATTCCGAGTTGTCGGAACTTTCGCCTAAGTTCAGTATTGGCTTCGACGGCGGGGAATCGGTTTCGATCCAGGCTTTACGCAACGATATTTTATTAGCTGCATTCGGTCGTTCCACCCAATTAGAAATCGTTTTTCGGCTGCATTTAAACGGCGATACAGGAATTTTTATCCAAGAATCGCAATGTATTTCAGTATTAGCCGCCCTCGCTAGCACCTATCTTGAATACACCAAAAATAGACCTCGAATTGATGGCAAAAAACCGCGTTTGCGTCACCTGCTGGCAGATTGGGGCGCTGAAAGTTATCTAGAAAGGGTACAGCAGAATTTACCATTTTCATGGCAATTCACATCTTGCACCTTTCCCAAAAACAGCCAAGATGCCTCATCTGAACAATCCCTCCCCAATCACCGACATCTCGACATTCATCCTCAGCGACAGTCCGGTTTCTCCTACATGGGAATTGCACTGCCTCTCGGTAGGCTAGAATCAAAGCAACTGCGGAATTTGGCAAATTTAGCCCACAAGCTAGCCAGCGGTACCCTGAGACTTACGCCGTGGCAAAATCTGTTGATTTCTGATATCCCCAACTCCCACCTTTTTGAGGTAAAACAGCAAATCGCCGATTTGGGATTGCACTCGTCGGCGACTCGCCTAGACTCGTGCTTGGTTGCTTGTGCCGGCAGCAGCGGTTGTGCCTCGGCGGCGACAGATACTCAAAGTCACGCCCTAGCAATGGTGAGGGATTTAGCGCAAAAATTGACGATCGACCTGCCGATTAACATTCATTTCAGCGGTTGCCAAAAGTCCTGCGCCCAGCACCAGCCAATTGATATCACGCTGGTGGGAATTCAGATTGAGCGAGGAGACGAAACGATCGAAGGTTACGACATTTATGCGGGTAGAAAAGATTTGCCCTTCGGGCGACAAATTTTTCAGGCGGTGAGTGCGATCGAGATGCCCGATGCGATCGAGCGAATGTTGCGGGTGTATCAGCGGTTTCGGGAGCCTGGGGAGTCATTTGGTGAGTTTGTCGATCGGCAGGCGATCGACCAATTGCAGGAGTTGTCGAGCACCGAAAATTGGAATTGAAAGTGAAAAAATATCCCATAAAAAAAGACAAATTTTAAGCATTTCTCTTTATATCTCTCTTGAGATTTCTTCCTTCGCGTCCTTCACGCCTTCGCGGTTCATTCAAAAAATCTATTTCACAAATCCCACAAAATTCCCATAGCAGTTGTAAACAATGATTGACTACATTCGAGACGGAACAGAAATTTACATTAAATCCTTCGCCACAATTCGAGCCGAAGCAGATTTGTCAAGCTTGCCGCCCGATTTAGAATCGGTAGCCGTGCGACTAATTCACAGTTGCGGCATGACCGATATTGTTGCAGATTTAGCAGCTTCCCCCGGTGCAGCCACCTGCGGACGCCAAGCCCTCGTCGCAGGTGCGCCGATCCTGTGCGATGCCCGGATGGTGGCCGAAGGCATCACTCGCAAACGCCTTCCCGCTGACAATCCGGTGATTTGCACCCTCTGGCATTCCGAAATCCCAGAGTTGGCGCGGCAAATCGGAAATACTCGATCGGCGGCGGCGCTTGATTTATGGCTGGACAACCTGCAGGGTGCGGTTGTGGCAATTGGCAATGCCCCGACTGCTTTGTTCCGACTACTGGAAATGCTGGATGCCGGAGCACCCAAACCGGCTTTAATTCTGGGTTTCCCGGTAGGATTTGTGGGGGCTGCCGAATCCAAAGCCGAACTGGCCGCCAACAGTCGGGGAGTGCCATTTATTACGTTGCACGGGCGGCGCGGTGGCAGTGCAATGGCAACGGCGGCTGTGAATGCGTTAGCGAAAAAGGATGAATTATGACTAAGGCTAGTGGTAAATTGTACGGTTTGGGTATTGGCCCTGGCGATCCAGAGTTGATTACTTTGAAAGCTTATCGGATTTTGCAATCGGTGCCGGTGATTGCTTATCCGGCGATGGAAAATGGTAAGGTGCTGGCGCGGGCGATCGTCGCAGATTATCTGCGCCCGGAGCAAATTGAGATTCCGATGCCGTTGCCTTTTAGTCCGACGCGATCGTCTCAACCTTATTATGATATTGCTGCCGAGAAAATTGCCGCACATCTGAGCGAGGGGCGGGATGTGGCGGTGCTATGTGAGGGCGAACCTTTTCTCTACGGTTCGTTTATGTATCTATTCAACCGTTTGTCGGGGACATTTACCACTGAAGTTGTGCCGGGAATTTCTTCGACAATGGCGAGTGCGGCTGCGTTGGGAGTGCCGCTGACTTATCGTAACGATGTGTTAAGTATTATGCCTGCGACGCTGGATGCTGAGGTTTTGCGCGATCGACTGGCGGTTGTTGATGCTGCTGTGATTATTAAGCTGGGCCGGCATTTTGCGAAAGTCCGGGACGTACTGATTGAGTTGGGACAGTTCGATCGAGCTTTGTATATAGAACGCGCAACTATGCCGAATCAGCGAATTCGGGCGATCGCAGATGTCGATCCCGCTGAAGTTCCCTATTGGGCTCTCATTATGATACCTAGCCAGCAAAAGTCTGTATCTTAATATTTCCATGCCTGAAGGCGACGCGCTTCCAGGCTTTACCTACTTTTTTGTGCATTCTTACCTGTTTATCCAGTTTTATTCATATTGATAAGTGAAACTTATAAATTTCATTAATTAATCTTTTGTTAAAATACTTTACAAACCTTAGAATATGCTTTATGTTTATTTACATGGCGGAACACAAAGCCGTCACGAACATTGAAAACCAAATAAAGCAATCATAAACAAAT